>NZ_JBVVAK010000257.1:0-7270 GCF_055792825.1 Microvirga sp. GN3 | reverse complement strand
GTCATTGGGGTTCCTTCAGCTGGGGTGCAGTCGAGCAACTCCACCATAGCCGGTCCGCCCAATGACCACCTCATCCCAACACCCGGCGCGTCAGCAAATTTCCACCACTAGCGCGGACTCTACCTCGCTTTTTGCCCTGCCGCCATGGAGCTTAATGAGGTCATGGACTTGCTATGGACAAGCGATACTGCTGGCGGATTGCATGTTGCCGCTTCATTCGCAGCCAGAGAGCTGATCTGCAGCGCTCGAATGCAGAGCGCCGGTGGTCCACTCTGGAAGCTTGGCAGCCGCCTCGGAAGCTCCAAAGCGAATTCCTAAGAAACAACCACCGCGGTTGAAGCGGGCTCTGCCTTCTCCAGGACATAGCCGAGCGACTTGGCGCGGCGGCGAAGATTGCTCAGCACCCGCTGCCGGTAGCGTTCCTCGTAATAGGACGCCCCCGGATCGGCATAGGCCATCCCGTGGCGGAGCGTGTTGTAGACCAGCACCGCCAGCTTGCGCGCCGTCGCGGTGATCGCCTTGGCCTTGCCCACCCGCGCGGCGAGCCGCCGGTAGAAGGCGCCCAGCGCCGTCTGGGTGCGCCCGACCGCGCTCGCGGCCAGCCGCAACAGCGCCGCGACCCGGCTGCCGGAGCGGCGCGTGCGGCTCGCCAGCAGTATCGGACAAGCGAAGCAAGTCCATGTTGGACAGGCGTGACTTCAACCTTTTGATTGCATTCGCACTTGGCCCAATCCGCTTTGAAGGAACGGCTGCCTAATGAGCCCAAGCGGCCCAATCGAGGCCGCGAACCAGGATCGATGGAACTCGACCCATCGGCTGAGGGCATGGCTATCGACGAGACGCAGCGCCTGCGCGCCTCCAGCAAGGTGGAGGGCACACCCGTGTTCAACAGTGCAGGGGAGCCGCTTGGCACCGTGTGCAACTTCACGGTCGACAAGGTCTCGGGCCAAGTCGCCTATGTGGTCATGAGCTTGGGCGGCTTTCTCGGGATCGGCGAGAGTTACCACCCGCCGCCCTGGCGGGCGCTGACCTACGACACGCAACTCGGCGGCTATGTGGTCGACATCGACAAGGACAGGCTCGCTGAGGCTCCGCGCTATGGCGCTGACGAGGATCCGTTTGCCGACGATGAGTACGGAACCAGGGTGGACGCCTACTACAAGACCACGCCGACCTCTTGATCCTTCAATACCCTATCCTGCCGTGGGCTAGAGCGTTGTGGGCGTGACGGGGATTTCCGAACTGGTTCGCCGCGACGTGGAATGTCGCCGGGCGTGATTAGCGGCGCCCCAACAGGCTCGGGCTGGGGCGCCTCGGGAGGAGTGGGGTGGAGAGACAGGAGCCGGATTGGGATCGGCCGGTGTCGGCTCGGGATAGGGCTGGTTCGGCAGAGGAATGGGCATGCCAGTGACGCTCCGCGAGCTCTCAGCAGGGGGCAATCACCAGCGCCGCGCCGGTTCCGGCAGGGCGCTCATCTCGACCCCGTCGTTCCGGGCGCGCCGCCTGGCCCACCGGCCGTGTCTCCTTGGCTGACGCGCAGATCGTTCTGCACGTGCCGGACGCCGCCGATCCGTTCGGCGAGTTCCTCAGCGTAACGCTTCGCCCCCCGGTCGCCCACGGTGCCGGAAAGAGTGACCTCGCCGTGGCTGACGCTCACCTCGATCTCGGAGGCATCGATGCGGGGGTCATCCGTCAGGCGATCACACACATCCTCGCGGACGCGCTTGTCCAAGCGGGTATAGCCCTTCGGACCCCGCCCGCGATGCTCGCCGAAACGGGTCCCGCCATAGCCGTGGCCCGAGGCCGGGCCTTCATCGAAACCGCTTCGGGGGCCGCCCAAGCCTGCCCGGTAGTCGTTGTCCGGATCGTAGCCGCCCGGCATGTAGGCGGACCCATAGCCACCGCCGCGGTCGTCGCGGGTTTCGGGGCCGCCATAGTCTGGGCCGATCATGCGGCGGCCGCGGCCTTGGTCACCGTAGCCTCGGGCCTCGCCGCGATCCCGCTCGGATGGGCCGCGGCCCCAGTTGGACTGGTCCAGGCCGCCACGGCGGTTGCGGCTGCCACGATCTTCGTGCTGTCCACTGGGGCGGCTGCGATCCCCAGCGCGGCTTTCGCCACGGTCCCAGGCCACCAAGGGCCATCTGCCCGGTGACCGGAAGGCGGCCAGGGCGACCACCGCGAGGCCGGCGACCACCAGCGCCCCCACGCCGATGGTGGTTCTGGACGGCCGAGACCGGGTCGTGCCGGGCCTCCAGCGGCCCGCGCCGTGCCGCTCCGGCCTCTGCAGCAGGCGAGGCATGTCCGGTTCATCGGGCCAAATGGCGCGCACGGGCCCCGGCAGGGCGTTCCTTACCTTCTCGATCTGCCCCGGGCTGACATGGCGCGACAGGATCTGGAACACGGCCTGGGTTGCCTCGCGCGCATCGACCGGGCGGATGTGGGCGAACTCCTGCCGGATGGGTTCCAGAAACTCCTCCAGCGAGCGGAGCTTGTCCTCCGTCCGCCCCGGGGCATGCCAGCGCTCAGAGTAGGCCCCGCGCACCAAGAGCGGCAGTTGTGAGCCGAGGTGAACCGCAAGTTCCAGCGGGATGCGGTCGCGCACCGCGCGCAGCACCACCCCGAGCACATGCCAGGCGACGTGCCGGTCGGGCCCGATCTCTGCCATCAGTTCGTCGAGCCAGATGTGGGTGATGTGCAGCGTTCTGTCGAAAACGGCGAGACCTGTCGCGCTCATGCCCGGCCTCCTGCGTCGCGGTTTGGAAGCGGAACTCCTGTCAGGTTGGCATGTTCCGGCACGGTTGCGAAGGACGCCGCCGAGGCGCTTCAGGAACGGCCGTTGGCGTGGCTTGCCGCTTCATTGGAGGCTGCTGCTATTCGCCATCCGGACCCTTGCCGGGGGCCTTCGTCCGCAAGTTCGGAGTTCGTGAGCCGGCCGGCCTGTCGCCGGAACTGGTCAGGGCGTTCGGCAGGATCGCCTTGGCGGCGTGCCGGATCACACCGGCTGCAGCGTCGGCCGCATCCAGGACCTGATCTCGTGCCGCAGAGCCCGCCTCCGCGCCAGCTCGGAGAGCCGCCTCGCCGGTGTCGGCGACCTGCCGCAGGCTGGGGCGCTCCTTGACCAAGGCTGCCGCAGCCGCTCCGGCCGCAGCGATCAGCACATCGGCCAGGATCTCCCGCGTCTGCGGGTCGGCCAGCAGAGGGTCAAGCCACCCGGACTGGCGCAGGGCCTTTGGCAGCTTCACGCCGGCAATCGACTTCGGGACTTTGGTTTTGCTTTTTGCCATTGATCACCTCTTCGCGGTTGGGCCCGCCGGATCGGGCCGCTACGAACATCCCTATGCCAATGGAACTCTTCCCGGTGGATCCACGGATGCGAATCGCGGAAGCGCTCGACATGGGTGATTGTTCCGCCGATCCCTTGATGGCCAAGAGGCCTGCCACCGCCGCCGATGCCTCCGAGCTGGCGCGGTTCTTGCTTGTTCGTCCCTGGGCGTCCGCGCCCAAGCACCCGATGCCCAGGAGCTGCCCATGCCATCCGATCGACGAAAGACCAGAGCCGCGCCGCTGATCCGCTGCCACCCCCTTACCGCCTCCAGGCTTGGAGCCGTGCCGCTGCGGCAGCCAGGGGATGCCCAGAAACTGGGCTCCGCGTGCATTCCCATCAGGAGCCATGACGGAAGCTGTTGGGCATGGCCGATTGAGCCCGGATTTCTGGCCGCCATCGAACGGCGGTAAGTCCATACGACGCCTCGCCGCCACGGGTCAGGTTCGTTCTCCGCCGGCCTGGGAGTGCGGTCCGCCGGGCTCGGAGATGCCGCTCAGGGCTTCACCCGCCGGACGCCCGCCCTCGGTGACCGCGATGTCGCCGAGCGCGATGATGCCGACGAGCCGCTTGTCCCGGGTGACGACGGGCAGGCGCCGGATCTGGATCTCGGCCATGGTGCGGGCGACGTCCTGGGTGTCGTCATCCTCGAAGCAGTACTTGACCTCGTCCGTCATCACCTCGCGCACCGGCGTCTGCGGGCCCTTGCCCTCCGCGACCGCCCGCACGGCGATGTCACGGTCGGTGATCATGCCGACGAGACGGTCGCCATCGCCGACCGGGACAATGCCGGCGTCAACATCCGCCATCATCTTGGCGGCCTCCTGAAGGGTCTGGTCCGGGCTGGCGCTCTGGACATCCCGCGCCACACCTCACTCACCCGCATTGCTGACCTCCCTGGGTGAGCCTGTAACCGCCCCCACGGGTGCGTGGACCGAAATCGCGAGCGTCGGGGCTCCTGCACAAATCGTGTGCATCGTCGGCTCCTGGCGCGTGCAGCCATTGTACGAGGGCACTTAATGATGGTCCAGCACCCCAAAGCGGCTCAAGTGGTTCGTATCAGGTCTCGGGTAGCTTAGCGTGGACCACGCAGCGGCGATTTCGTCGCTTCAGATCGGAACGGGCCCTCTCAGGGTAGCGTTGGCCTGGTGGCTGTCACCTCTGATGGCCCATCTGCGGTGCGCAGCCACAACCAGGGAGCTGTGTCATGGCAAACAATGATCGTTGGAGGAATGCCCCGGAGCGGTATGGCTCCCGCGACGACGACCGTGACCGGTGGCGTGACGAAGGAAGCCGCGAAGGCTTTGGCCGGGAAAACCGTGGCAGTGACTGGGGTTCTCGCGGTGGCGGCTGGTCTGGCTCGGGCCGTGAGGATCAAGGTGGCGGCGGCTACAGGGCCGAGCGCTATGGTGAAGCGTACCGTGGCGGGCGCGATTTCGGCGCGGGCTCGCGCGGTGATTATGATCGCGGCTCGGATTGGGACTACGGCCGTCAGGGCCGCGACTATGGCCAGCGCGGCGGTGAGCGGGGCTTCTGGGAGTGCGCGGGCGATGAGGTCTCGTCGTGGTTTGGTGATGCCGACACCGAGCGTCGGCGGCAGGATGAGCAGCGCGGCGGTCAGCACCGGGGGCGCGGTCCGAAGGGCTACACCCGCTCGGATGACCGCATCCGTGAAGACGTGAATGATCGGCTGAGCGACGATGCTTTCGTGGATGCCTCCGAGATCGAGGTGAGTGTGTCGTCCTGCGAGGTGACGCTCTCTGGCACGGTCGACAGCCGCGAGGCCAAGCGGCGGGCGGAGGACATCGTGGAGCAGGTCTCCGGTGTCAGGCATGTCCAGAATAATCTGCGGGTTCAGCAGCCGACATCCGGCATGACGGGCACCACCGGCACCACAACAGGTGGAACCACGACAGGCGTGGCAGGGACCACAATGGCCGGCACCGGAGCGCCCGGCATGAGTGGCCGCAAGGCCGGCACGACCGCGTCATGATCCAGCCGGAGAGGCGTCTTCGTCAACCGTTGCGGCGCCTCACGAGGGGGGCCGCCGTCTCGCCTGCGGGAGGAACCTGGCCCGCGACTGGTTCGTCTCACGCCTGCATCAAGGAGGCTGACCTGATGCGCCCCGATGATCTGAGCTTTCGCGACCGCACCGATGCCGGTCGCCAGCTCATTCCGCGTCTGATGGCCTATATGGATCAGAGCCCGGTGGTCTTGGCCTTGCCGCGCGGCGGCGTGCCGGTGGCGTTCGAGGTCGCCCGAGCCTTGCAGGCGCCGCTCGACCTCGTGTTCGTGCGCAAGATCGGGGCGCCCGGCCAGGCCGAGTTCGGCCTGGGCGCGGTCGTGGACGGGGCCCATCCGCAGGTCGTGCTCAATGAAGAGGCCCTGGGCCACGTCAAAGTGCCACCGGGCTACATCGAGGAAGAAACCCAACGCCAGCTCCAGGAAATCGAGCGTCGGCGCGAGCACTACCTGACGGGTCGGCGGCCCATCGACGTGAAGGGCCGGGTTGCCATCGTGGTCGATGACGGCATCGCCACCGGCGGCACCGTGCGGGCAGCCTTGAAGGGCCTGTCCCACGCCCGGCCGGCTCGCCTCATCCTGGCCGTTCCGGTTGCGCCACGGGACACTCTCGCGCGCCTCGCGAGCGAAGCCAACGAGGTGGTCTGCCTGCTGACGCCGGAGCCGTTCTACGCGGTTGGGGAGCATTACGCCGATTTCCGCCAGACCTCGGACCGGGAGGTGACGACCCTTCTGGATCAGGCCCAACGTTGGAATAAGGAGGGCGTCCCGTGAACGTCGACAATTTCCGCGACATGTACATCGCAGAACTTCAGGAACTGCGCAGCGTCGAAGCCCAACTCGTCGAGGCCCTGCCGAACATGGCCGACATGGCCGGCCACCCGGAACTCAAGCAAGCTATCCAGGCGCATTTCGATGAGACGCGCTGGCAGCTGTCCCAGCTCGACGAGATCCTGCGCCGACACGGCGCCGAGCCCCGCGAGCACGTCGATCAGACTATGCAGGCCATGCTGAAGGAGGCCGAGAAGTGGGCCGGCATGGTGCCGGATCAGGATCTGCGCGATGCCGGACTGATTGCCTCGGCGCAACGGGTCGAGCACTATGAGATCGCGGTGTATGGTTCGCTCGCCACTTGGGCGAAGCAACTCGGTTTGGACGAGGATCTGCCGGCGCTCCTCGACATCCTGGAGGAGGAGAAGCGCACGGATGAAAGTCTGAGTACGCTCGCCAAACGCGTGGTCAATCCGGATGCCGCCGCTACCTAGCGCACGACATCCTGGCAACAGTCCGGAGGAGGGAACCATGCCGCTCACCATCACCAGTCCGGCCTTTCGAAACGGCGAGGTCATTCCGACCCGGTACACCCGCGACGGCGAGAACCTGTCGCCGCCGCTGGCGTGGCGAGATGCTCCGCCCGAAACCAAGAGCTTCCTCATTCTGGTCGAGGATCCCAACGCGCCGTCGGGAACGTTCCGGCATTGGGCGTTGTACAACATTCCCGCCAGCGAGGCTGGCCTGCCCGAGGGGGCGTCCGGTCAGGGGCTCGGTGATGCGGGCGAGGGCGTCAACGGATTCGGGAACGCGCGTTACGATGGTCCCCAGCCGCCGAAGGGGCATGGCCCACATCACTACCATTTCCGGTTGGCCGCCCTTGATGTGCCGCGGCTCGACATCCCAGCGTCGACAAGGGCAGAGGACATCTGGGCGAAGGCGCAGCCGCACATCATCGCCGAGGCGGAGGTGGTCGGCGTGTATCAGCGGTAAGACTGATGAGGAGCCAGGTTGTTGTAGGTCCTGCGGGAGACTGCGTAAGCTTGTCACAGCCTGGCAGGTTGATGCCGCAGTGATCGGACGACATGTTTTCTTTATGGCTGGCGCTGAATTTAGACCACCCAATCCTATTGTTCTCGGCGATGCGGTCCGAGA
>NZ_JBVVAK010000256.1:0-7273 GCF_055792825.1 Microvirga sp. GN3 | reverse complement strand
TCAGGATCTGCACCGAGCTCTCAAATCAGATCCGCGGCCTCATGAAGACCTTCGGCTTAGTCGTTCCCGCCGGCAAGGGCAGCACGTTCGAGAAGAATGTCCGCAGTCTCCTGGTCGACCAGGACGAGCTCGCTGCGATCGTGCTGCCGATGCTGGAGGCGTGGCGCAGCCTGCGCATCCGAGCCATGGAACTCGGACGTCAGCTCGTGGCTGGCGCGCGCCAGAACCAAGCCTGTCGCATTCTCATGTCGATCCCTGGGGTCGGAGCAATCACCGCGACATCCTTTGCAAGCGCTATCGAGGATCCGGACAACTTCAAGAACTCCCGCTCCGTCGGCGCCTGGCTCGGCCTGACCACCCGACGCTACCAGTCGGGCGAGGTCGACTATGATGGCCACATCTCCCGACGGGGCGATCGTCAGGTGCGAGGGCTTCTGTTTGAGGCCGCAACGGTCATCCTGACCCGCAGCTCGGCCGAGAGCGGCCTGCGGACCTGGGGCCTCAAACTCCGCGAGCGGGTCGGCTTCAAGCGGGCCGCCATTGCCGTGGCGAGAAAACTCGCCGTGATCATGCACACGATGCTGAAAACCGGCGAGTTCTTTGATCGGTCCGCCCGCACAAGCGCATGAGCGCGCGCCGCAGCCTGGGGGACCGGCGATGACTAGAAGCTAAGGCACTGCCAGATTGCGTCCGCTCGTCGGATGGGCCGAGACGTCCCTGCCGGGACGGAGGTCAGGTCATTCCGCTGATGGGACTGCAGGTGCGCGTCATCGACCCGCAGACTGCGTCGAATACATTGGAAGGCCCCACCTGCGAAGACCATCATGCGGCGAGCCGCTCGAACTGCTCAACGAGTGACAGTTGCTGAATGCAGGCGTATTTCGCCTGTCCTTCGCGCATCATGTGAATCAGTTCGATGCCGCCCAGCACAGCGCGAGCGCTATTCATGGACTTGAAACCCAGCGTAGGGCGCACACGTCGTTTAATGGCCCGATGGTCTGCCTCGATGATGTTGTTATCGGGCATGAATAGGCGCGACACCTTCTATCCGCGCTTCAGAAAGCTGAAGGGTCGATTGCCATCAGCTGACCGGGATAGGGGTATCGGGAGCACGCAAGGTGGGCAGGCCGTCGTATCTCATGAGCTGAGAGCTCGTGTTGTTGTCTGGCGCCCTGCAACTGGTCCGGGTACGTTCCGAGCGCAGATCGTTAGTTGTCGTGTAGCCCGCCATCTCCCGAGTGAATGCAATCCAACAGGACCCGGGGATGAGGATTATTGCTCTCGATGTCCATCGTTCTTTTGTCCAGACGGCAGTTTGGGGGAATGGGACACTCCGGGACACCGGAAAGGTCGATTTCGACCACAACCGCCTCCTGCACTTTGCCAAGTTACTGAAGCCTGATGACAAGGTCGTCCTCGAGGCGACCTGTAATACCCGTCATTGTGCGCCTGCCGTCACCCTTCGTGGCGCGCGTAGTGCAAGATCGATGCACGGCTACTGGCGAAGCTTTACGCGAGCGGGTTTCTGCCCGAAGTCTGGATGTCAGATGAGGAGACCGAGACCCATCAGCGTATCACGGCGGAATCCCCCAACTCATCGCGCAAATGACCCACCTCAAGAACTGGATCCACTCGGCCCCGCACGCCCACCTGATCCCTTTGTATCAGGGTAGCCTATTCTCCCAGTGAGGGAGAGCTTGGTTAGGGACCCTCCCGCCTGCCGAGAATCAGCGCGGTGTGATCCTATGCCATCTCGGCGAACTTGATCGGCTTGGTGCCGAGGTCGCAGAACTGGACAAGATCCTGGCCCGGAAAGCTCTCAAGGATTCGCAAGTCGGGCGTTTGATGACGACCACGGGGGAATGCAACCGTTGCGATGGGCATTCTGGCGGCGATTGGCAACATCCAGAGGTTCCTCTCGCCGGAGAGGCTCGTGAGCTACTTCAGGCTCAATTCTCAGTACGACAGCCGGGTGACAGGCCCGCATACCAGGGTGGTATCAGCAAATAGGGACGGCCCACGCCCTGCTCTTCGCGCCGGGGCACCCAAGCACCATGACTCTTGCTGAATCAACCATGCCGATCCACTCGCTGGGAGAGCCAGGCACTGTGTACGCCCATGCTATCCAAGCAGACCCGGCGAGCCTCTCGTCGTACTATGTTGCGTCCAGATCCATGCCTTATCAGACCGTGACATGTTGGACGCAGACGCCTCAGGACCTCAGCGATATGACAAAAGCTCGTTCTGATGTCGAAAGCGGCTTGTCAAATACATCCGTGTGATAGCCGCTTTGGCGGATGCGAATGGACTTCAGATCACGCCATGTACTGTGTTTGAGCGGGTCTGCCATATTGCGCGACAGGATCGCTTCACGGTTGGTCTGGCTGCGGTCAATGACGATCTGCTCAGGACGTCCGTACTGCTTGAGGGCCTTGCGCAGGAAGCGCTTGGCTGTCACGCTGACCCGCACGCTTATGGCGGCCCGCACCCGGCTGGTCAGGATCACAACCGAACTCTCTATCCAGATCCTGGCCGGATGAAGGCGTTTGGCCTGCTCGTTCCCGCAAGCAAAGGCAGCACGTTCGAGACGAATGTCCGCAGTCTTCCGGTCGGCCATGCAGGTGCAGTGGGTTATTGGACGCATCCAATGCAAAACCTCCGCAGGGAGCCGAGAATCTAGCGGAGGGGTACTCTGCGTTCTCTTCGGACATTTCCCTAAGGGGGGATCTATAAGTCAACAATCCTGCGATAAGAGTAAATGCTATACTCCCTCCTGCATAGGCGAGGTTTATGGCTAACCATCCGTGGGAACGCACAAGTAAGCAGGACAGTAATCCGCCTAATGCTGCGAAAAATATAACAGCGAACATGAGTGTATATCCCCTTGTGTGATGAGTTTGTGTTATTGTTGAAACTAATCTACTTATTGAATTGTGCTCGAAATGTGATCCTATACTTACCTAAATAGGCGTATAAAATTTCATGCTCCGAGTGGCACGCGTATTGCGATCTTAATGCCCGTCAACGACGTCAGTCGTGTGTGAACCTCCCCGGCCAAATGCGAGGCATTGTGGTCGGGGCGTCCCGTCCGGCTCGGGGACGCACCCTCCGCTGGGAGAAGACTTTGTCACGAAGGAGGCTCTAGGCGGCGAGCGCCGCAGCTGCTGCCGCCGCCTTCGGACGCAGGAGGATCACAGCGCCAGCGTGTGCGCCGCGTGCAGGTTAGCATCCGCGCGCCGCCCGTCGGTGCTCGCCACGAATACCGGACCGCGCCACTGCGCCTTGTCGACCACCCCGTTCCTCACGTCCGTGCAACTCGTCCAGTAGGACGGCACCACCAGTTCCGGAATCCCGTTTCAACTCAGCTTGTCTCCGGCGCGACGGATGTATTGCCCCTTCGAGCCGTTGTTGATCATCTTGTTGACGATGCGCCCCTTGGAGGTCGGCCCTTCCTTCTCCTCCGCCACGACGGTGAGGTGCTCCCACACTACGACGGCGTTCCACTACAGGGCAAGCTCCGTCTCCTGCGAGGACACGTACCCGAACCAGGACTTCTTGATCCCGTCGCTCGCCCGGTACTCCAGGCGGCGGGCCTCCTTCAGCTGCGCCACGCAAACGAGCAGATGCTTCAGCCGCTGCACCCGGCCGGTGAGCATTCGGTCCTCGGTGACCATCTCCAGGTCGACCAGCGCATCGGGAGATCGCCTGAGCACGCGGTTGACGTTGGCCCTGATCCGCTTGATGGAGTTGTAGGCCAGGTCGATCTGCGAGCGGAGTTTGTCGATCGTCTCGCAGCGGGCGTTGATCGCCTTGAGGAAGTCCGAACCGTCGAGGAGCAGCATCTCGACGGTTTCCCCGTCATGCACATGCGACTCGAGATAGGCCTTGGTGTCGTGTTGCCTCACGTAATTTTGCTACCGTCTGCCCCATCCAGAATGTTACCCACTCGCCCGGCATGAGGGATTTGGAGCGATATATGGCGCTGGGCTGCTGGCCTCTCCGATGAGGCGCTGCACGGCTTGTTGTCGCCAAGCCCTTACTCGCTTCTGCAGCGTGTGAAGCTGTCGCAAGCTGTATTGTCCAGGGTAACGGGCTTGGAATTCGACGAGAAGTTCAAGTGCGGTCTGATCTGGACGTTCTTCAAGGCACACTGCCATCTCTTCCCAATGGTCCTTAAAGATATCGGGGCGTCGACCACGCGGTTTGTCATTGAGCCGACGATACGTTTTGGGCCCAATGACAAGGCCGCGCGCGAGCCGCTTGGCGCCAGAGACTGACCCGTCGGACGAACGTTTTATACTGCTTGCGGGTAAAGCGACCTGGAAACTGGACGCACAACTCTTCGAAGAGCTGCATGGCGTTGATATTGGGGAATTCTTCCAATCGGCGGCACGCGATCGGCCACACCATGCGGAGCGCCTGGATGCGGGCTTGGCCAGGTTCCGCGTAGACCGGCTTCGGCTTGTCTGGTGTCTTCGCTGGCGTTGCCGCGGGCGCAGGTTGGATCGCCAGCTTGAGCGCGGCGGTCGGACCGGCAATCGGAGCCTGTGTTGAGACCTTTTGTAGGCTTCGCAGGTAACGCGGTTTGGCTTCGACAGAGAAGGTCGGACGGATCTCGCCTGCGTGCCAGGCGCTCGATAGACTTGCGACGAACGCCGCCAGGTTGGGCGGCTCGGATGTCGCCGGCGGCGGTGTTTCGCCGTCAGCCAACGCTGCCAGGAAAGCCTGTACAGCTCGCATCTCCTCCAAAAGCTTCAGCGGATCGAGCTCGGCGACGATCTCGCTCAGCTTACTCCTGACGGCCATCGGAGTATCCTCGGCCTGGAGGAGACGCTCGCAGGGTGTCTGCGGCGGATGATAGCGCTTAGACACCTTCGCCCCGTCGCGCTGCTTGGCAGCCAACTTGAACGAGGGCTGGAAGAAGTTCACAAACAGCCTGGAGGCCCCGTAAAGACGCGTCATTGCCCTGGCTGCCGCCAAGCCTTCAAAGCGCTGATAGCCCAAGAGCTTCCGCACAACGGCGCCATTTTTCTGCTCTATCCATGCTTGGTCGTTCTTACGGTAAGCCCGTGCGCGAGTGAGTTCGATGCCATGACCAAGACAATATTCGATCAACCTGTTGTTGACGAACTCGCTGCCATTGTCCACGTCCAGGGCTCTCAGGGCAAAGGGCAAGCCCACGCGGATGCGCTCAAGTGTCTCGACCACGAGGGCACCTTCCCGGACCACGATGGGCGCGGCCTCCGTCCACCCGCTCGCGATATCAGTCAGAACCAGGCTGTGAACGTAGCTCCCGCGGTTCACCTCCCCACAATGAGCGACCAGATCCATTTCCATGCTGCCGGGGAGCGGCTCATTCCAGTCAGCAAAGGTGCGTATTTTGATGCGCCGCCTCGGCTCTGGCACAGCCCTTGCGGGCTTTTTCGTGCGGGTAGCGCGCCTCGGCATCTGGAGCAAGCGGTCGATCGTGGCGGCGCTCATCGACAGGATCTTGCAGCGTATCTCCTCCTCGAGCTTCAAATGTCCATTGCGTTCCAGCGCCGGCAATAGGATGGGCAGCAATGCCTTAAGGCGCTTGCCGCAGACGCGATCGGAAGCCTCCCACAGCACAATCAAAGCACCCCGAGCAGCCTCATCATAGAGCGACGGGCGCTGACGGGTCTGCCGGCTCTTCGGCTCCGGGTGGCTGTTCAGGACACGGATTGCGGACTTTTCGTGATATCCTGTCGCCGCGATGAACTCCTCCAAGATCCTGCGCTTGTCCTTGTTCGCGGCGGCCGCATAGCGATCCCGGATCGCATTGGCGAAATCCATGCGCATGGCATGTGTCATCTTCGTCTTCATGATGCCTCCCTAGTGGTGAAGGCATCGTGCAGTATGCGCCTTCACGGGTAACATTTTGGGTGAGGCAACGCGCGCGCTCGGTAACATTTTCCTTGAGGCAATGCGTCACTTGGTTCCGCCTTGCCCCAGTCCTTTGCCACTTTGATCAAGGACGCGTCGATGGGCCTGTCCAGCGCCACCACGGCGAAGGCACAGGTGTTGCGGGAGCCGTAGTCGCGGGCCACGACGTGCGTCAGCTCGGACAGCGGCTTGACCCGCGGCTTGCGGGAGAGCACACCCTTCACCGCGGCCGAGTCGCGGCCGATCTCGAGGCACAGCGAGCCAAGCTCGAATTCCTGCGGGTCCGTGTCGCCGACGAGGTTCAGGAACGGCTCGCGCCGCAGCATGGCCCGCACGTGCAGCGGCTTCTGGCGGGCGAGGGGAGAGGCCACCAGCAGCGGACGATCAGGGGAGGGCCGCCTGCAAGGACCGACGGCAGCGCCTCGGTCACGTGCTGCGTCAGTTTCTCTCATGGTGGTGTAGGCACGTTGCTGCTGTGCAAGTATCTTGGGATCCCGATCAGCCGGACGTCCGACCACCCGTCTCAGGGACATTTCTGGGCATTCGACGTTGCGACCCGCCGCGTGATCCACCGATGGCGCGAGATCGCTCCCCACTGAGACGAGCAGTTCCTTAAAGCGTCTTCTTGGAAATTCTGGATGACCTTCTCGTGTCCGTGTGCGGCTGATAAGTTTGGCGGGTTCGGAGATAATCCATGATAGATGAGCGTTACGACGAACAGGAGCAACGCGAGAAGCCGAAGGTCACTCAATTCAGCTTATTCGGGAATGAGAGAAGGACCCGTGTCACCCTGCTTTTGCTCGCCCTTATAAATGTAGGTGTTCTCGCTTTGGTGGCCGGATACCTCTTCAATTTATCGTGGGATCCATACAGCCCTGCCCGTCACCTCTGGTAGGCTATTCTGTCTCGTTAACGTTTCGGATGGCCGAGGCCTCTGAGCTGTTCCCTGACTTCGCAAAAAGAACTTCCGTGAAACTATAGACCTCAATAGCTCCGCCACCGCTTCACCTGCGCCGCTGTCTCCAAGGCTTTGCCGGCCTCAATCTCGTCGGGTGGCACCTCAGCTTCCGGTCCCATCGTAACTTCTGACTGCGGACCGAAAGATCGTGGAACGGTTCGTATTCTCCTATGGGGCAAGCCTCTCCCACTGTTCTGCGACCGACCGTTGATAAGTCCAAGCGAATTTCGCCATTCGACTGCGCACGTTATGGACCGTTCCGATTCTGCCCAGCACAGCACGAGTGCTAGAGGCTGGTGAACGATTTTTGCTCGATCCAAGTGCCTGCTCAGAATAGGTTGGGTGCCGGGCTGCGGAGGCAAATATGGGCTGTCCCGCGAGAGCCAGCGCCATGGATGCCTTCTGCCTCTA
>NZ_JBVVAK010000255.1:0-7362 GCF_055792825.1 Microvirga sp. GN3 | reverse complement strand
GCCGCCTCGGTGCGCGAGGCGCCCTCGTAGATGGCCGCGAGTGCCAGAAGCCGCCGTGCCTGGGGCGCATTCTTCGTCTTCCTGGCAAGCACCCGCAACTGGGGCGCATCGAAATCAGAGCGGAGTGGGATTGGCATGGCGAACCTCTCTGGTTCGCTAAACTGAATCACACCCGCCCCAGTCCGAGAAATCACGAACGAGTCAACCCTTCAGGGACTTGGTATTACCCTCAGGGTAGTCTTGGAGGTTGATATGAAGGACCAGGATATGGTGCTCTCTATCATAGTGAACGCCATCCAATTCGCCCTCCAGCACGCGCGAAAGGATTCCGGCGAACCGGGAGATGTCCTATCGCCCGAGGAGCGGGTGGAGCTCGCAAGAGCAATTTTGGCGGCCCTATCCGAACAGGGTTTCGGGTTCACACGGGCGCCGTCGGAGCCGCGCTGATCCACCACCAGGCGAAGAGGGTTCGGCAAAGAGCACTCCTTGAGAAGGATACGTCCAATGACCACGAAAACTCGTCCAAGCCTGCCCAAGGGCAAGCCCAAGAACGGCATCTCACGATGGGATAACGAGGGAGGCGCTCCTTCGTCTGGCGACCGTTCGCGCAAGCAAGGTGGCAGGCCTCAAGACCGCGACAAGCCTGCCAAGAAGGCCTCCTGACCTCCCACAAGATCCGATAAGGATCTCAGACCTGCCGGTCCAGCACCAGGGCTCAACGTCGCTGGTGATCGGCTCATGGGAGAGATCGTGCCTGTCCTCAACTCTTCTCATGAGTTCTGACGTGGTTCGAAGCCCCGAAACCTCTGCCGCTGTCAGTCACAGTCAGGTTGCTTCCGCTATGTGCAACGAGTGAGGCGTGAGACTGGGTCATCATGATCCTGATAGCGCAGGTGGCACCCTCCCCAGCCTCAACCCGGGTACGGCCCTCCTGCGGCGTTTGCGGGTCCTGCGGATGAGCGTTATCTCCGGACGCGATGTCAGTGCGACCTGGTCAGGCGTGTGACGCGCCGACGTGATCCGCCATGGTGGCGCCGCGAGATCCAAGCGGCTTGGGTGGGCCTTCCGTGCTGTCTTTGGCAGTCTGGTGTTCCATCTCGGCATTGAGCGCGGCGCCGAGAAGGACAATCACCACCGACAGCCAGATCCACATCATGAAGCCGACGCCGGCACCGAGTGAGCCATAGGTCTTGTTGTAGCTGTCGAAGTTGGCCACGTACCAGGAAAACAGCATCGACGCCGCCAGCCAGAGCACGGCCGCCATGGCGCTGCCCCAGGTGACCCAACGCCACTTGGCATCTTGGCGGCTCGGGCCGTAGCGGTAGATGACGGCAAGCCAGGCAAAGACGATAACGAACAGGGCGGGCCAACGCAGCATGCTCAAGAGCCGTTCGGCCGGGGTCACGAAGCCCATGAAGGTGAAAACGACAGGCGCCACCACCACCGCGCCGATGGCCAGGATAACGACGCCAACCATGCCGAGCGTGAGCAGGAACGTCGTGGCGTAGAAGTGCAGCAGGCTGCGCTTCTCCTTCTCGCCATAGACCACATTGAGTGCATCGAAGAGGGCCGCAACGCCCGAGTTCGCGCTCCAGAGCGCAACCAGAAAACCCACCACGAAGGCAAGGCTGAGCGTGCCGCTGTCTTGGGCGATGATCAGGCTGATCTGCTCGCCGATGAGTTCCAGCACGCCGCCGGGCAGAATCCCGGCGAGAAGCGACAGGTGACCCCTGATCGTGCTGGTATCGGCAAAGAGCCCATAGAGCGACACGACCGTAGCGACCGCCGGGAAGACGGCCAGCAGGGCGAAGAACGCGACTCCGCCCGATGTGGACAGGATCCGGTTCTCCGGGACCGACCAAAGCATGCGCCAGAGGATGTCCTTCCAGCCGCGCGCCGGAATATCTGTGGGTGTGCTCGCGTCGCGTCCCCGGCCAGGTTCACGGGCGCGGGCCAGATCGTCCGATGGCTCGCCGCGGGCCGCCTTCTCGCCGACACTGGAGCGCCAATCCTCTGCCTGTTCATTCATCGGAGCCATGTTTCCAAAGGGGCGATGCCTGGCTAATTACGTTGGAGTAGAATATCAGCTTCGAAAGCTCCGCGCTGCTCCAACACGACGCCTCAAGACTTCCTGTTATCCAGCCTCCAGCAAGCATTCGTCTGACTTTGGAGGCAGTGCCAGCAGAGGATAAAACTGCCCAACTTTCTGATCAAATCCGGGAGGGCTATGCCGGTACCCAAGTCTACACTGCGCTATATCAGTTCGGGGATTACTGGAGGTTGGGGCTCCCGCTCTCCTTCATCGTTGTCCTGCTCGGCGTGCCGCTGATCCTGCTCGTGTGGCCGCTGACCTAGCCAGCAGGATGGTTGCGCCCTGACGTTAGCGGAAACCGCACTTGAATCCGCGTCCTCCGGTCCCCCTCAATTGCCAGGGTGCCGTTAAGACTACGGGCCATGCCCTCGATCAGGCGCATGCCCATTGACCCTGTGCGCCGTGTGGCGGGCAGACCCACGCCGTTGTCCTCGATGAAGAGGAGCGCATCCTCTCCCTGGTGGTGCAGCCCGACCCGAATGGTGCCGCGCCGCTTGTCAGGGAATGCGTGCTTGAGCGCGTTGGTGATCGCCTCCCCCGCGATCAACGCCACGTTGATGGCACGATCAACATCCAACGTGATCTCATCTGCGTCGCTCGTGAGGTCAATGCGCTGATCCTGCGGGCTCCGGAGATGGCCGAAGTTCTGGCATAGCTCTGTCAAGTACCCCGCCATATCCACCGACTGCACATCATGGCTGTCCTGCCGATAGAGAAGCTCGTGAATGCGGGCGAGATGATCCAGGCGTTGGATGGCATTCTCCAACGCCTCCGAGACCTCGAAATTGTCCTGACGCCCGATCTGAAGGCGCAGCATCGAGATCGCCATGGCAATGCTGTTCTTGGCCCGATGGTTGACCTCATGCAGCAACACGCTTCTTTGGCTCAGAAGCTGATCCTTCTCGCGGATGCTTTCCATCAAAACCGCTTCCAGAGCCTGCCTGCGGTCGAGTTCGTTCTGAAGTTCCTGAGTTCGTTCCTTGACCCTTGTCTCCAGAACTTCGTTCAGGCGCTGGGTGCGGCGCTCTGCTCTGACACGGCGGGTGATATCCAGAAAGGACGCAAAGTGCTGGATGATGCGCCCGTGCTCATCATGCACAGGGCTGACGAACAGCGCAGCCCAGACCTCACGGCCATCTTTGGCGCGAAGCGACACCTCAAGGTCGAGAGGTTTGTCGGCCCGCATGGCAGCCCGGATGAGCTTCTCGGCCTCAGGGTCCGTGTCCGGACCGGTCAGAAAGAAGTAGTTCTGGCCCAGAACCTCGTCACGGGAGTACCCGAAGAGATCGATGAAGGATTGGTTCACATAGACGATAGGATTGCCGTCAATGGTGGGATCAGTCACCACCATGGGCATGCGGGTGACCTCGACCGCTGCCACGAACGGGCCGCCGCCACGCTGAAAGGCTTTGACCCGCTCTTTGGCTCTTCCCTGATCAGGGTCAGCCGATACTGGCGCAGGCTCCATTCCACGTACTCCGGTCTAAGGTCGAGATTGCGACGTTGGTTGATTTTCCGCGGGCTCGCTTGCCCTCCCAACGCAACTCTGGTCTCAAGCTTGAAGTGGCTCGGGCGTGAATGGCGAGCGCTCAACCAGCAGAATCCTGGCGGCCACGCCGACTGACCGGAGACCTTCGAGAATTCTCTGCATTTGCTCGGATTCTTGCGCCTTGCGAGCATCCTCCACAGTATGGAACTCTAGCATGGTGATCGTGTCCGGGCTGGCGCCATCAGTCGTGCGATAGGCCATAAAGGACACCGCACCAGGGATTTGCAGAAGCTCGGCAATCCAGTCCCGGACCCGCTGGTTGTAGTCGTTCCAGTGATGCGAGTCGGTCGGGCGGTCATACTGAAACATGACATAGGCCATGGGATACCTCCCTGAAGGCTTGCGCCATCACAGCACACCGGAGCAATCCGTCATAGCGCTCAGAAGGATGCGCCCCGTTTCAGCCGCTTGGTCTCGCGAGGATCAGCCGGAGCGACGATTGCTTTTGAGTTCATTGGCGTTGATCACACGGGCCAAGAGGTCTTGCAGGGTCTCACGCTCCTGTTCCGACAGGGCCGCCATCACGCGATCCCGCACCGCAAGAATCGCCGGGTATAACCGTGCATAGAGAACGAGTCCTGCTGGGGTCAGGCTGAGAAGGCGCAACTCGTGTCCGTGTTTCCCCGGTGTCCGACAGACGAGCCCGAGAAGCTCAAGGTGCCGAACCATCCGCTGGGCACTTGCGAGGTCAATGCCGAGCCGTTCGGCCAGTCGCCGCTCGTCGATGTTCGGCGCATCGTGGAGGGAGGCAAGAACCGCAGGCTCGACCAGTGTCAGGCCCTCTGGCTTGGTGACTTCCACCAGCGCGCGGTTCAGGATAGTGTGGAAGCGTTGAGCCAAGTTGAACTCGCTGCGGCGGTGAACCGGTGGCAGCGCCCGAGACAACGGGTGATCAGACGGGTGGGCCAAATAAGCCCGCATGGGCGCATCGAGGTTTTTCACGAGTTGTGCCCCGAGATCATCGAACGCCAGCGGCAGCACCCTGGACACGTAATCATGGGCCGCCCCTGAAAGGCAGACCAATCCCGGCTGTGCCAATTTCTCCATGCGGGCGGCAATGTTCACCCCATCGCCGAACATGTCGCCGTTGCGGACCATGACCTCCCCAACGTGGATGCCGATCCGGAAGATCACCCGGCGTTCCTCAGGGGTTTCCTCGTTTGCCGCAGCAATCCTTTCCTGAATGCCAACCGCACATTGGACCGCATCAACGACGCTGGGGAATTCAGCGAGAATACTGTCGCCTGCGGTGTTGGCCGTGCGACCGCCGTACTGGGTGATTTGCCGATCCATGATCTCGCGGCGGGAGTCGAGCAGGGCCAGAGTTCCGGCCTCATCCGCATTCATCAGGCGCACGTAGCCTGCCACGTCAGCGTAGAAGATCGCTGCGAGACGACGCTGCATGACCGATGCGCGCTTGTTCATCCTCGGATACCGCCCTGCATGGGCCTGCCCAGACCCATGTCGCATCAGTAGAGCCTCTCGGTTTACAGGATAATCGGCCAGTACTGAGTCTCGTTCCTGACCGACAGGCGACATCAGCGAAATTGCAAGGATCCGCTTTCCAGATCAGGGTTCTCTCACCAGTGGTAGCGGATCGCCAGCGTGAAAACGGCGAGAATGCCAGCCATCAGGAGGAGTGAAATCAGCGCTTGGGAAAGCATTACATGACCCCCAAGATCACGGCCCCGCAGAACAGGAAGGCCAAAGCTGCAACAAGGAGCGCTTCGTTTTCGAAAGAAATGTAGGACCTGATTCTCTGAACCATGATGTCCTCCTAACTTTATCGAAGTATACACGTTCAGTAGACGTAAATATAGGATTATCTCAAAGCAAGAATTCCTCCGTATGATCGGAGAGAGCGGACAAGATTTGCATGTGACACAAGAGATTAGAAACTTGGGACGCGGATCGCTATGCTTCCCTGATCCCCTTGGGTGCCGCGTGGATCGTGTGTGCAGCGGGGTCCAATTGGTAGGCTTGGCAATGAAGCAGCCGCCGCCCGGTATTTTGAAGAGTGGCACGGGTCTCAGTGTGCAATAGAAGGTTTTCTTGATCACCTTGGGATACACCACGCGCGTGAACGGGAGCCTTTCGTACAGACTGCGCCTTGTCTGGTTCTCCGAGGCCGCGATGCCGTCCCCGAACGGCAAGCCTCCTCCGATGCCTATGGCTAGAGTAGACTGCAATCTCTGATCAGAGTGACAGCGGAGGGCACTTATGGACGAGGTGACTCAACTCGCTCGGCAGTTGCTGGACAGCGGCGTAACAAGGCTATCTGAACGCGAGCAGCGGGTAATTCTCCACATTGCCAAGCGTTCGCATATCGCCCGAAATGTGAACAGTGTTCTCGAAGAACAGCAGACATTGGGCGAACGCTTCGCGGATCGGGTCGCTCAATTTGGCGGTTCTTGGACCTTCATCACGATCTTCACGGGAATGCTCATCGCCTGGGTTGTCGTGAATACCATTGTCCTGGCCAGCTTCGGTGGAGGCTTTGATCCATATCCCTATATCTTCCTGAACTTGATCCTGTCGATGGTAGCCGCGCTCCAAGCACCTGTGATCCTGATGTCTCAAAACCGACAAGCCGCCAGGGATAGGTTGGCCGCAAGCCTGGATTATGAGGTCAACTTGAAGGCAGAGGTTGAGATCATGGCCCTACACGACAAACTTGACCGCATTAGCATTGAGCAGCTCGAAGGCTTGCTTCAGGATCAGACGCAGCGGGTTGAGGAGTTAGACAAGCTGGTGCGGGCAACCCTCCGAAGCCACTCTCAAGCTGATCTGCCAAGCATTTAGTCCTTGCCGCCCTGAATCACCTGTGAGCAATGGGCGCTGCCACAGGCCTACGCCGACGTGCTCTGCTGCGACAAGTCCATCGACATGGGCCAGCTCGCGCAAGCCCTTTTCGGCTGCGATGCTGCACTGAACTCGTCACCCGCCTTGGCGAAGGTCTGGTAATGGGATGGTCCGGCCGTGCTCCTGCCCCGCTTATTCGTAAGCTGTGGGGCTTCGAGCCACGCAAGGAGCACGTCCCATGTCACGGTCTTCTGCCTCTGCTGTGTTTCGGCGTGCAATGTTGGCTCTGACGCAGTTTTGGTGCATCGGTCGTCGTAAGCTGTCATTCCGTCTCAACCAATCTGGCTTGAAGGAGGTCGAGATGGCCTCTGCCGTACATTTGACGCTTCACGAGCTTGAGTTTCGTGATCTGGCCTTCGGTCTGACCGTTCGACTACGGCAGCGTGATTGCCGCACGAACGGCCGCCTCGTCCTTAGCGATGCCATTGGCAAACGAAGCCACAAGGCTTTGGCGCGCTCGGGCAATCCATGAGGTCAGGTCGGCCTCGCGGCCACTCCGGATCAGGTTCTGAAATTCCTTAACCCTGTCGCGGACACTGACAAAGGCCGGCAAGCCGCTTTCGATGGCTGCGATGGTCACGGTCTCCGTCTTGGTGAGCATGTCTCGCCCCGCACTCATCAGCCGGGCAATGATCCTGGCAGACGGGATGCGCTGAAGCTGCTCGTCTCCAATCCGTTCAGCGCGACGGCGGCGGGTCGACCATTCTCCCACAACGCGCAGCGAACCGCGAAAGCCGCTCGCATACGCCGCCAGAGCTCGGCGCCATTGCGGCACCCGCTGGTCCAGAGGGAAGACATCGCTCCGGCCACCTCGCAGGATCTGCCGTGCCGCGGCTCAGGCCGGCGCGCCGGACGATCT
>NZ_JBVVAK010000254.1:0-7544 GCF_055792825.1 Microvirga sp. GN3 | reverse complement strand
TCCACCTGCCGCAGTTTCGCGACGATGTCCTCGGCCGTGTGTCTCTTCTTGCTCATTCGCTTGTCCTCCATTCGGCTTGAAAGCCATACATCAGGGAGGACCACTTCTCAGGGGGCAGGCCACTAGACGATTGAGCTCGGACGATTGGATTGATCGCGATCAAATGTGGGCTTCTCACCTCACCGGAGTTGCCCGCAAGCTTCGAGAGGATCATCCATCATGCAAGCTCTCGGCGACATCGATACTCAGAAGTGCCGGATTGAAGCTCTGGATTCTATCAAAGCCTCAACAATTACCAGAATGTCAAAAGGTCCTTTCGAGGTTACAGCGAGATGGGCGGACCCGTATCATCCCGTCGGTATTATAACGATCACGTCCGTACATCCCAATTCACTGCGGCAAGTCATTGCACTCCCGTGCCATTACACCGTGGAGATGTTCGAGGCCAAGGCCCTCTTGGCCGCCTAGGACTTGCACGGAGGAATCAGCGCATTTCATGCGTAGTACGCTTCAGAGGAGCCTCGAACGTGATGGGATCCTCAATCAACGGAGCAGGAGCCATCAGGCGCCCTGGATTGATGATAGGTTGCGTTCGGAGACGCGGTTCGGGATCGCGCCATTAGCCTCGTCTCACACTCAATCGGCTCCGTGTGTCGGTCGACGGCTCCCAATCAACATGCTGCCTCGTTCAGGCCACGTTTATCGGAATGTCCCGCCCACAGAACTGTCAGTTCGGCTGACATCCTCGGCCTGACGAGCAATATTTCACATACCACCGGCGCGAGAGTGGCATCGCAGCAGCCGTTCCCTTGAGCTTGCAGGAGGTTTAACTAAGAAAGCTAATCATCTGAGACGTTTGCGAATCTCGTCGTAGGCCGCCCGGACGGTCCCCTTGCCGTAGATCCGCTCCAGCCGGCGCACGGTGAAATGCCCGCGGGCCAGCGTCTGGAAGTGATCGATGAAGGCGGCGTTCACGGCCGCGCCGCCGATTGCTCCGACGACGGGTACCGCCTGGGCGGCGGCCTTCTGCGAGACGACCACCCCGAAGCGGGCTCCGATCTGGGCTAACAGGCGCACGATGGCCGAGGTGCTCTCGTCGACGACGCCGCGCCCGGCCATCTGCTGCAGGGCGCGGGTCACGGACTTCGCCATGGCGGCCCGTACGGCGAAGTAGCCGGCCTCGTGCAGGTTGTCCGAGCCGGAATGCCCGCCCAGGGCGAAGACCTGGACGCAGGCCAGCGCCGTCTCGGGATCCTCAAGGTCCTCGCCCTCGCTCTGGGCGATGCGGGCGATCGACCGCAGCATGATCGTGGTCGAGATCGGGAGCTCCACCAGCACCGCCGAGATGCCGAGGGCTCCGCCCATGGCCCCGGACAGGACCGCCAGCGCCTTGTGGGCGCGCGTTTCGGGATCGCGGCCCTCTTTCGGAATCGTCCTGAGCGCATATCGCAGCGCCCGGGTGAGCGCCGCCTGCGTGGCCTTCGAGATCAGGTCGGAGACCGGCACCGGAAGCGCCTGCCCGATCAGCTCGATCGGCCGGCCCGCCAAGGCCGACAGGCGAGCCACATAGCTCGGCCCCTCGAGGGCGAGCACGGCCTGCCGCAGCGCCTCGCGGTCCTCGTCCGAGAGGGCGATCTCTGGCATTGCCGGGCGGCCCGCGTCCACCGGAAGCGGCTCCTGTCGGCGAAGGTCTTGGCTCATGCAACCTATCTGGGGATCCGGAGCAGCCGCTGACAGGCCCGTCTACGGATCCGCCCTTCGGCCGGTCTACGGAAAGTGCATTGTCTTGTCCCGCGCGGCCAGCGAACGCCGGGGCCCAGCGCCGGAACGGCTGATCGGCGCCTGCGTTGGCACAGCGAGGCAGTTGTCGCGAGAGGAGCATGCAGACCCTTCCGGATCCACATCGGCTGATGTGCCGCTCACCACGTTCATCCCCGCCCAAAGTCGTCGCCCCGGTGCGGGTCGGCACCGCGGCATGGAGCATCCCGAAAGAGCATGCCGCCCTGTTTCCCGTGGCAGGCTCCCACCTGGAGCGCTATGCCGGTGTCCTCAATGCGGTCGAGATCAATTCCTCGTTCTACCGCCTGCACCGGACCGCCACCTATGAGCGCTGGGCCGCATCGGTGCCGAAGGATTTCCGCTTTGCCGAAGATCCCGAAGGCCATTACCCATGAGCGCCGGCTGAAGGACGTCGATGATCTGCTCGACCGGTTCCTGTCGGAGGCCGGAGGCCTCGGGCCCAAGCTCGGGCCGCTGCTCGTCCAACTGCCTCCGAGTCTGGGCTTCCACGGCGGCATTGCTGATCGCTTTCTGCGCGAGTTGAGAAGCCGGGTTCCCGGCAGCATCGTCTGTGAGCCGCGGCATGTGTCCTGGTTTATCCTAGAGGTCGAGGCCCTCCTCACTGAGCTTCGGATCGCCCGCGTCGCGGCTGACCCAGCTCCGGTCCCAGGCGCTGACGAGCCGGGCGGCTGGCGCGGTCTGTCGTACTATCGCCTGCACGGATCGCCCCGGATTTACTACTCGGCCTACAGCACGGAGTATCTGGCAGCCATCGCGGAGGTGCTCGCGAGGGATGCCGCAATGGGCGTCGAACCCTGGTGCATATTCGACAACACGGCGGCCTTTGCCGCAACGGGAGACGCGCTCACCACCCGAAGCCTCGTGAACGCCGCCGATTGTTCTCCCCCGTGAGCGAACCGAGCCGACCGCATATCGAGACGGCTGACTCACCGCTCAGGGGTTCCGAGACGGTCTGAGCCGCGCACGCTCCGGTGAGACAGCTGGCCCCTTCGATGGATCGCCCACACAGACGCGTGCGGGGCCGCACTGCTGGTCGGTGGCCGCTGCGGTATCCCACACCCTGCACGCGATCATGCAGGAGGGTGCCATGCAGGATGAGAAAGAGCGGTTTTCGTTAGCAGCGGCGATTACCGCTGTTTTCACATTGGGCTGCACCATCGGTGTTCTGTACCTGCCGCTATTCCTGCATTGAGCGCCGGGTTGGGTACGGCTCCTGCTTGGCCCTTGCCCTATCCGGTCGGCATCGTCACCGTCACATCCGTTCGACCCATCCGCCGCTGCAATTCATTACAGTCCTGTGCCCTTAGTCCCTGAAGATGCTCCAGGCTCTGCGCCTCCTGGCTCGTGACGACATGGACCACGAGACCGTCGGCCTCCCGCGCAACCGTGGCGATCGTCACAAGCCGGTCAGCGTCTCCCGCTCGATCCGGCCACCCAGAAGATCGTCGCATTGCAGGCGCAGTATGACCTCCATCGGAACCTCCTCGAAGCTTGCCCAGTACCGAATCAACGGAGCAGAACCAGCACAGGGTCCTCGCAAGCGACGGGAGAGCGTCCTCACCACCTATCGATGGATGTCCACGCATTCCACAGGCTAGGAACAAAAGAAGAACATTTTTGTGGTGACCCCGGGCGTGAAGCAATACCATCGCGACTTCCAAGGGAGAGGACGATGACCCAGCAGGAACAGGCGGCATGCAACGCGGATCCGATGGAAGCGGATGTTTCGGCCGTGATCGAGGCCTGCGGCGGTGATCCCAGGACCGCCATTAAGGCCCTCCTCGTCGAGCAGCTCATTCAGGAACAACGAATTGAACGGTTGGCGGCGGCCCTGTCGTTTGGATATGTGCGCGGACAAATCGGCGTGATGTGCGGGCGGCCCAAATCTCCAACCTCTTGATGCCCACCATTCGTGATGGTTTGGCTGACGTCTCTAAGATCGGCCCGGACGGTCCTGGAACAGCAGCCGCGCTCTGGGTGACGGGCCTCGGTGGTCGGCGACACCCCTCAGCGAGCGGACGTCAATGTCTTTGACGTGGACCGCCTTCGCGGCCTGACAAGAAGATCGGACGCCTCGACGCCCAAAGCCTTGGCAAGCCGATCCACCACGTCAATGGTTGCCGCGTAGACACTGCGCTCGATCGAACTGATGTAGGTCCGGTCAATCTCCGCCCGATGGGCAAGCTCCTCCTGCGACAGGCCGGCGGCCTGTCGGTACTTTCTTACATTCTTAGCGAGCACATCCCGGATCGACATGCCCGGGATCGCACCGCCTTGTAGAGTATTCCTCCACGGAGTATACTCTACAAAATGATCTTACCCGCTGGAATTCGTGTTCCTCTCTCTTCGGCCCAATCCCTTCCCAGTCAGCCAAAGTCTCTGCCCCACTACCCGGGGGCAGGTCACGACGGCCATCTCAGGTTGCGTGAAGGAGAGGCAGGATCGGACGATGTTTAGGCCGCCCATGAAATGTGTTGACTATGCTCTGCCCGACTATCCCACCCTGATCTTCCGCAGTTCGATCCAACCGTTCGATCCGCAACGACAATCATACGAGGTCACAATCTCCGCCGAAGGGCCGGACCGTGACCGCGACGATTGGCAGTATGACTTCGAGCGCTGGTGTCGCGGACACGGCCGGGTCGTGGAACGGAAGCGCCCCAACCGGAACGGAACAACCAGGATCGCATCCTTCGAGGGAACGCCAGCGCTCGTGGCCTTCATCGTCGATTGGATCGGGCTCGAATGGCTGGAGCGCGCCATGCAGGGCAGCGTCGGCATTCAGGCGCCGACGGACGTGTCTGCCCTCTTCGTTCAGCTTCAGGAACTTCTGAGCCTGACGCACAAGATTGATGCCCGGACGAGAATAGCGGATTTCCGGTTCTGGGCGGCGGCGCGGGCATCGCTGGGGCTCGACGTCCCTTCCACCGAGCTCAAAACTGGCAACTGGGATCACCTCTTCGATCAGGACCAAACGAGCGCTGTCCGGGAGTGAGGCGATGCACCGCCAGCACAGATATCGAAGTGCAAGCCCCCACTGGCACTGTCCTGGGCGCACTCAATCGTGGAAGTCTCGCCATGATCCGTAGGTATGCTCTCGGGCTTCTGATCCCACCGCTCGTCATGTTGGCGATCGGCTGGTACCTTGTGCACACCGGGGACTTCGACGGGGTCGAGTTCTTGGCCTTTCTCGGCACGCCTGCCGCCGTGTTGGTTCTGGCGTGGGCTGCTGTCGTGGCCAATGAGATCGCCAACCGGCGCAGTGAAAGGGGACCGCAGCAAATCCGTTCAAACAGGTTTCTGTTCTACTACCCTCTCGCGCCGGCCTTTTATCTGCTGGTGGGCGGCGGCGCCCTGTGGGCCGGCTACATCAATGAAGCGTATTTTCTCGCTGTCGCCGGGGCTCCTGCAACGGTCCTGACCCTGGCCTGGCTCGCCGTGCTGGCCAATGAGATCGCCAACAGACGAAGCGCAAAACACCAGCGAGATGACTGACGGCAAGCTCCTGTGGACAGATCGAGCACCACAGCGCCCCAAACGCTCCATTCAGTCAGTGTCAGTCTCAAGGCTCCTGATCGCCGGCAGAATATCCGTTATGTCAATGTCGCCGCGAATGAACGCTTCGAAGATCGGATCAGTTGTCGGGTCCCGTTCAATGCCAGCCATGAGGTTATTGTGATGGGCTGCCTCGACGATCTTTCGCCGGTGCTCAACCTCCTCCGGCGGGATCGGCGGCGTTCCAGCTCTTCTCAATGCAATTTCTTCGAGAAAGGCTCTCACTCTCTCAACACGGATCTGTCCCTCAGCCAACCAGAATGGATGATCCGGCGTTGCGGTATGCGCCGGCTGCCCCTCACGGGCTGGGAAGATGATGCCCGTGATCGCGGAGTTCTGCTGGAAGATGTTCGCAAGGAGCCGGTCAACCCGCTGTGTATAGCCGCTGGGATAATCCCGCATCACCATGCCCTCGCCCCATGCAGTCTGCAGGGTCAGGAACGAGACGGACGGAAACAGCTCGAAAATTTCCTCAATGCTTCGAGTCACCCCCGTCGTGAGAGCGACGCTGCCCTCCCCAGTAGCCAGGAGGCTCCAGGGGCGCTTGGGCAAGAGGTCCGCGAGGACGGAGATCGCCTCTGCGGAGTATCCACTAGGTGGATCGGCTGGCGCTGCGGGCTTATTGAGCTTGTCTCGCAAGGCCTTCTTGATCAGGCCTTCGATCACCGGAAGGCTCACCCCTCCGTCGGCAAGTTGCTGGATCAGCCTGGTGATTTCAGGATTGCGCATGAGGTCCTTTGGGCCGCCCGGATCTTCGTCCTTGGTCATGTCCGATCTCCATCTCAGGCGCGGTTCCGAGCTCTTATAGCAGGTAAGAGCCAGAGGAATCGCGGAGTTCGTCGGGATTCTTGGAACAGGCGTTGGAAGATGATCCAGTCATTCAGGAGAATGCGATGAATGTGCAGACCCGCTTGGAGACCAACGCGATCCTCGATCGGCTCGTCGCAGATGGATCGACCTTCTCCCGAAATGACGCACGCCGCCTCATCGAGCTAATTCCCGTTACTCCCTCTTCCCGGTTCTCGTTCAAAGGCATCTTGAAGGGACCAGGCTCCAACGTCCGGGGTCATGCGCCTGGTCATGGCGAGATTGCGCTGAACGAAGAGGCCAAGGAGAAGACGATCACGCTCAACGTCCCGGCGTCGCACAAGATTGGCGGCTATGTGGTGACGCACACGCCCGGCTCGATCGACATCGAACTGATGTGGGCTGAAACTAAGGCAGATCAGACGGGATTGAGCTGCCTGCTCGTGTACGATGGTCCGACGCAGGAACCTGTGGAACTGCGCATCGCCGCGCAGAAGTCGCTGTCGCTACTCATTTTCACCTTCAACTATGTTTCTTACGTCCCCTGGAAGAAGCCTGGGCTGGCGTAATGGCTGTCGCAGACTGGATGACACTATCGCTTATGGAGAACTTGGCTTGAGCGACATTTCAGAGAAGGTAAGGAAATTGGCTGAGAGCGATCATGAGAACAGTGAGCTGTTCCGTCAGGTCGTGGATCGTCTCAATGAGCTTGAAGCCACGAAGGCGACCTTAGAGCGGTGGCGCACTCGCTTGGAGTGGTCCAGTTTTCGGCAGGGTCAAGGCAGTGGCTACATGTCGTCAGGTGGTGATGGTCCCCTCCTTCCAGCTTGTCCGTTCTGCGGTCACCTGAAGCCGGGTGCAAGAGCGGAAGGCCACTTCATTGCAGAAGTCATAGGCCACAAACCCGATTGCGAGCTCCGGCAAAAGAGATAGGAATTCTGTTGTCGATCCAGTCTCGTTCCGGAGGAAATGGGGATTATGCACGTGGATTAATGTGCAACAGGGATGCTCCATAGGAGCGCAATAGCGCTCCTTGCGATGCCCGCGTGGCTTCTGCGCGTCACATGCAGCGATCGAACATGGTGGGCTTGTCGCTCGGGGCGGCGCCGACGACGGAGCGATCTGCCAAGCGCCCCTTCAGCATTTGGAAACTGACCCGCACTCGGGTTGAGGTAGCCCCCTGGGTGCAGACCCCAAGAGTAGTCCAACTCTGCTGCGCGCGCTGCAGGGGCGGGTCCAGCACGCACGAACCAAGACCGGCAGACCGTATGTTCGTTGCCGGCGGAGGTGGCTCGTCCACACTATGCGATGAGCGAGGGTTGCGCCGGATGGGCCGGTGCCGAGCCTCCCGCACAGGGGACGAGCCATGCAGCAGAATAGCA
>NZ_JBVVAK010000253.1:0-7613 GCF_055792825.1 Microvirga sp. GN3 | reverse complement strand
CGGCCGCCCTCAACTCAAGGCCGAGAAAGACGCTGGGCTGGAAAACCCCTGCAGAGGCGCTTGACGAATGGCTGCGGCAGGTCAACAGAATCCATGTTGCGACGACCGTTTGAATCCGCCTTGAGCATGGCAATCGTTGTGGTGTTAGGCGGTGGAAATTTCGGGAACGGTTGAGAGGCGTGCGCCGATGGACCGGATCGCGACGTGGGCGATCAGGGCTGCGAGCGCGAAGGCGGCGAGCAACGCGATCGCCAGGAAGGCATCGTTGTAGGCGAGTACGGTAGCCTCCCGGCTGACCTGTTGGCCAAGCAGGACGGCGCCCTCGGCATTCAAAAGCGACTTGTCCGTCATCACGCGGCCATAGGCACCGGAAAGCTGGCTCAGGCGCTGCGCGACCAGTGGATCCGTGGACATCAGATGGTTGGCGAGATCCTGGACGTGGAATTTCGTGCGCCACGTCATGAAGGTTCCGACGATGGCGGATCCGAGCACGCCGCCGATGCTTTGCGTCGTGAGGAAGACGATGACGAAGCTGAGAATGTAGGTCGGTCCCTTCTTCAGAGCCATCATGAGGCCTGAGGCCATGGCTGGCGGCAGGAAGAGCGCGCCTGCGAAAGCGATGAGAGCCTGGCTCAGATACATCTCGGCAGGACGCGTCAGGTTCGTAGCGCGACCGTCCATGACGGCACCAACGATGAGGAGCGCGAGAGCAACCATATGGATGGCAGGCTCGCGCCCGGGCTTCATCACCGCCGCGCAGGCAAGCCCGCCGGTCACCGATGCGGCGAGAATGATCAGGGAGAGCACCTGCATCTGATCGTTCTGCAATCCGAGAGCCTGGAAAAAGCCGAAGGCGCCGCTCGTCTGCTCCGACAATACGATGCGGAAGATCAGGAGCGCGCCGGTGAAGTGCACGACTTCCCGGCTCGCGAGCCAGCGGATGTCGAGCAGCGGGCTCTCGCGATTCAGTTCGAGCACGATCGCGACGGTGATGGCTGCGATGCCGATGGCCAGCATGATGCCGAGCCAGGGCGCCTCGAACCACCAATAGACGCGGCTCAGGGTAAGCACCATGGCGGTCAGTCCGAATCCGATAGCGATGAGGAGATAGCTCACCACATCGCGCCAATGGATCACCTTCGCGCGGGGCTGAGGCGTCAGCGGCAGAAGATAGACGGCGGCGAAGGCCATCATGGCAATGGCGATCTCGAACACGTAGAGGCCGTGCCACTGTCCGATCATCAAAAGGTCTGGCGAAATCAGCCGTGCGAGCGGCGCGCCGAGGGAAATGTTCGTAAGGGCCAGGGACAGGCCGATGTTCAGCTTTTTGGCCGGCGGAAACGCTTCCAGCATGTAGAGAAAGCCGAGCGACGACATCGGCGCTGCCGCAATGCCGCTGAAGAAGCGCACGATCAAGGCCGAGTGCAGATCCTCGACGAAAAGATGCATGAGCGTGATGAGCACGAAGACGAGGATGCTCAACTCCGCGAAGTTGCGCAGGCCGTATTGCATCCGGATCTTGATGAGGGCAAGCGCAAGGCTGACATTGGGCGCCATATAGGCGGCCATGAGCCAGGTGGCTTCGTTGGTGGTTGCGCCAAGCGCGCCCTGGATCTGCGGCAGGTTCGCCGAAATGAGGTTCATGCCCAAGCCCTGGGTGAGGGCGAGGAGAAGTGAGGCGAGCATGTAGCATGCCGCCCTTAAGGCGGGCATGGGGGCAGGTGCCGCCGGAGGGGAGGGCAGAGCCTGCGGTGTCTCGATCCCGGAGCGGCCGGCGTCGGAGCTCTCGTTCTCAGTTGCGCGGCTTTCGGACGTTGCAGTCACGGGAGGAACACCATTCAGTTTGCGGCTTCGATGTTCCGGCCCATAGCCTCGCAGACGCGAATAGCGACCTTGAGATCGTCCTCGCTGATGTCCTTGAGTACGTCGCTGCGGAATTCCTTCACGAGTCGGTCCACATGGGCCGCCTGTTCCTGACCCGCCGTGGTCAGGGCGATCTGCTTGGCCCGGCGGTCGCCGTCCACCGGCCGGCGCTCGATCAGACCCTGTTTCTCCAGGCTGTCGAGCAGCGGGACCAGGGTCGGGCCTTCGATCTCGAGCATCTCTGCAAGTTCCGTCTGGGTCATGCCCTCTTTCTTGCTGAGAAAGATCAGCGTGCGCGCCCGCGCCAAGGTCAGGCCTTTGGCCCGCACGCGGGCATCGAACAGGGTGCGCATCTTCCGACTGACCTTCCAAAGTTCCTCGGAGAATATCGCTTTGGCCGGGGTCATCATCTTTATCCTAGTGGGCATATTATTAGCATACTAATAATGTGGGTGCTTGGTACTCCAACTCCAAGCCCATCGCAAGGCACTTTACGGCTCAGATCCGGCAGGGCAGGGTTGCGCCCAGTACTGCTCTCAAGTCGGTGAACCGAGGCGTTTAAGTTGTTGTTCTTGGGGGCCGAACATCATAGCTTGCCCGCTGGTTTCCTCGTTCAAGGTTGAAGTCAAAACATCTTGCCTCCTCCGTCTCGACAATCCGCGTCCGTTGGCGCCGTGCGCCGCGCCTTCGCGCCCTGGTCCAATCCCGATGCCAAGCCGCTCATCCGCTTCGAGAACGTCACGAAGCGGTTCGGCGATGCGGTCGCGGTGGACCACCTCTCCCTGAATATCTTCGAAGGCGAGTTCTTCTGCCTGCTCGGCCCCTCCGGCTGCGGCAAGACGACTCTCATGCGCATGCTCGCGGGTTTCGAGACACCGAGCGAGGGCACGATCACCCTGGCGGGGCAGAGCCTCGCCGGCGTTCCGCCCTATCGTCGGCCGGTGAACATGATGTTCCAGTCCTATGCGCTCTTTCCCCATATGAGCGTGGAGAAGAACATCGCCTTCGGCCTGAAGCAGGACGGGATGCCGAAGGACCAGATCGCGGAGCGCGTCGGCGAGATGCTTCGCCTCGTCCAGCTCGAAAAGCTCGCCCGGCGCTATCCGAGCCAGCTCTCCGGCGGCCAGCGCCAGCGCGTGGCGCTCGCCCGTGCGCTCGCCAAGAAGCCGAAGGTGTTGCTTCTCGATGAGCCCCTTGGCGCCCTCGACAAGAAGCTGCGCGAGGAGACCCAGTTCGAGCTGATGGACATCCAGCACGAGCTCGGCATGACCTTCGTAGTCGTCACGCACGACCAGGAGGAGGCCATGACCATGGCCGACCGCATCGCCGTGATGGACCAGGGCCGCATCGCCCAGGTCGCGACGCCCGGTGAGATCTACGAGCAGCCCAAGACCCGTTTCATCGCCGAGTTCGTCGGCGACGTGAACATTCTGGAAGGCCATGTGCAGGGGCAGGAGAACGGTCTCTGGCGCGTGGAGACGCCGTCGGCTCACGCACCGCTGACCATCGACGATCCGGACGAGGTGCTGCATTCCGGCCAGGCCGTGGCGATTGCCGTGCGGCCTGAGAAGATGGTGATCCAGCGCGACCCGCCGGGACCCGACGCCATCAACGTGCTCACCGGCGAAGTGTGGGATATCGGTTATCTCGGCGACTGGACGGTCTATCGCGTGAAGCTCGCCACCGGCGAGATCCTGCGTGTGACCCGCGCCAATGCTTCGCGCTTCGTCGAGAATCCCATCGATTGGGACGAGCAGGTCTATGTCACCTTCGCGCCGGATGCGGCCGTGATCCTGGCGGAATAGCCATGATGGACCGCTCCCTCACGCGACGCCTCACCGCGGGGCTCGTGCCGGCCATTCCCTATCTCTGGCTCGGCGTGTTCTTCCTCGTGCCGTTCCTGATCGTCCTCAAGATCAGTCTGTCGGACCCGGCTGTGGCCCAGCCGCCCTACAAGCCGGTCTTTGACTGGAACGACATTGCCGGATTCTTCAGCGGGCTCGATCTCGAGAATTTCGAGCTCCTGACCCAGGACGACCTCTATTTCCGCGCGACACTCTCCTCCGTGCGCATCGCGGCGATCTCGACATTGCTGCTGCTTCTGGTCGGCTTTCCCATCGCCTATGGCATGGCCCGCGCGCCGGAGCGCTATCGTCCGCTGCTGGTGGCGCTCATCATTCTACCGTTCTGGACGAGCTTTCTCATCCGCATCTATGCCTGGGTCGCAATTCTGAAACCGGAAGGGCTGCTCACGCAGGCGCTCATGGGGATCGGTCTGATCTCCGAGCCGCTCGACATCCTCAACACGGAAACGGCGGTCTATATCGGCATCGTCTACGCCTATCTGCCCTTCATGGTGCTGCCGCTCTATGCGACTCTGGAGAAGATGGACGATACGCTGCTGGAGGCAGCGCTCGATCTCGGCTCGACGCCCTGGCGCTCGTTCTGGACCATTACCGTGCCGCTCGCCATGCCGGGTATCATTGCCGGTTCGCTCCTGTGCTTCATCCCGGCGGTGGGCGAGTTCGTCATCCCCGATCTGCTCGGCGGTTCGGAGACGCTGATGATCGGCCGCCAGCTCTGGAGCGAGTTCTTCTCCAACCGCGACTGGCCGCTCGCTTCCGCCGTGGCGATCCTGCTGCTCATCATCCTCGTCGTGCCCATCGTGATCTATCGCGATGTCGAGGCGCGGCGCGTGGAGGCACGGCCATGAACCGGCGTCTGAGCCTCTTCAATGTCACCTCGCTCGTGATTGGCTTCGCCTTCCTGTATCTGCCGATCCTGCTGCTGGTGATCTATTCCTTCAATGCTTCGCGCCTCGTCACCGTGTGGGGCGGATTCTCCACGCAATGGTACGGCGCACTCTTCCGCAACCAGGCGCTGATGGAGGCGGCCTGGGTGACGCTGCGCATCGCGCTCCTGTCGGCGACGCTGGCGACCGTCCTCGGCACCCTCGCGGCACTCGCGCTCACGCGCTACGGGCGTTTTCCCGGCCGCACGCTCTTCACCGGCATGGTCTATGCGCCCATGGTCATGCCGGAGGTCATCACCGGCCTGTCGCTGCTTTTGTTCTTCGTCGCAGTGGATCTTGACCGCGGCTTCTGGACGATCACGCTGGCGCATACCACGCTTACCATGTGCTTCGTGACGGTGGTGGTGCAGTCGCGGCTCATGACCTTTGACCGCTCGCTCGAAGAGGCGGCGATGGATCTCGGCGCGCCGCCCCTGCGTACGTTCTTTTCCGTGACGCTGCCACTGATCGCGCCGTCCATCGTGGCGGGCTTCCTGCTCGCCTTCACCCTGTCCATGGACGATCTGGTGATCGCGAGCTTCAACGCGGGACCGGGCGCGACGACCCTGCCGATCAAGATCTACAGCCAGGTGCGGCTCGGGCTTTCGCCGGAGGTGAATGCGGCATCCGCGATCCTGATCGGTATCGTGACGCTGGGTGTGATCTCAGCGACCCTGCTCAGCAAGCGCTCGGCCCTGCGGTCGCGGCGCTAGAGCATCGTTGATACGGAAAATCGGATCCACTTTTTGCTGATGCGGCCCTCTGGGGCCGCACGATGGCGAGGCTCACTGAGCAGTAGCCTGAGGCCGCTGCTGGTTGGCCGGAACGCGCTCGGAGGGGAAGAGAGGCTTCGCTGCGCCCGAGCGCTCGATAAGGGAGCGGACCTGCGGGGACACCGCGACGTTGTCCCAATCGCCCATGACGTTGAAGACGAGGGCGGGTGACTGGCCCGTCTGGGCATCGGCCGGCGAAACGTTCGCCGTCATGCTGAGCTGGCGGTCGGCCAGAAGCACCTGCCCCTTCAGGTCGGCCTGCACGTCAGGTCCCCAGAGACGGGCTTCCGCGATCTCGCCGATACCGTTCTTCACCACGACCTGCGCCTGTGCCTTGTCGAATGGTGTGCGCCCGCCCTTCCAGTTGAGCGAGGCAAGGAGCGGGCGCTTCTCCACCCGGCGAAGGGCGTCATGGAGGGCGATGCCCACGAGCTCGCCTTCGGTGACCTCGATCGAGGAGCGGCCCTGGGCCTCCCGGATCACATCTGCAGGATTCTTGCCCAGTCCCTCGAAACTGAACTGCCCGGTCGCCTGGCCGGTGATCCAGCGCGGCTCGCCCATGGCGGCGAGGAAGGGAGCGATCTTCACGCCGGCAAATGTCCCCTGGCTCTTCAGTTCGACCTGACCGTTGTGCTTCACCAGGGACAGACGGCCCTTGAGGCTGCCGTCATGGAAGCCGGCCCGTCCGATGGACGCCTCGATCCGGCCGGGCTGCACGAGCACGCTGGCGGCCATGTCGTCGAGGCTGAGGCGGCCGAGGCTGGCGCTCGCGGCCGAGAGGCGCAGGTCGAGATCGGTGCCGGTGGCCCTTGTCAGATCGATGGTTTCCTCGCTCCAGGAGCCGGAGGAGGTCCGGGCCTGGGAGAAGGGCGCGAACAGGTCCGACAGATTGAGCGTGTCGGCCGCGAGCGTCCCGGTGATGACGGGCCGGTCGGTATCGAAGCGGACACCCAGAGTGCCTTCGAGCTTGTCGTCGCCCAGCATCACCGAAACGGCGGGCCATGACAGGCGCCGGCGATCCATGGAGAAATCACCGCCGACGGAGACCGCCCGCAGCAGCGACCCGAAGGGCAGCTCCACGCCGCTCCAGCGGGTGAAATCGCGCACGGATTTGGCCTGGATGGTGCTCTCTCCGGTGATCCGCGGGGTTTCGCCGAGCTGCGCCTCACCTTCGGCTGTAATGCGCGCCGAGGGGGTGGCGAGAGTCAGGGTGAAGGGGCTGATCCGGTCGCAGACCAAAAGATCGGGGAAAACCGAGGCCTGTTCGAGGGAAACGACCTCATCCCGCCAGTGAGCGGATCCCACCATGGTCATCGGCTCGGCCGCGTCGGCCCAGCGGATGACGAGGTTGAGCTGGTCGAGATTGGCTTCCTTCAGATCGGTCCAGCGCAGGGTGGATTTGCTCACGATGAGGCGCCGGGCATAGGTCGCGCTCGACCGGTCCTTGAGAATCTCCGTCCATTTGACCGAGTGCAGGGCCTGGAAGGAACCTGTGATGCGCGTTTCTGTCAGGTCGAAGTCGGAGAGCTCGATCCGCCCCATGAGAAGCGGCAGGAGGCGAAGCTCGCCCCTCAGGGTTCCGCCCTCGGCCTTGAGGGCCCGATCCGGGAACTGAAGCGTGACATTCTCGAACTTGACCCGGGGAATGGGGAGGACGGCGAAGGTGCTGCGGCCTCTGACCGTCAGCTCGAGGCCGTATTTGTCTTTCACGTGCTTGGTCAGAGCCGCCGAAAGGCCGCCCCCTGGAAGCGTCCAGGGAGAGGCTGCCGTTCCGAGAACGGCGAGCGAAATCAACGCAATGAGGAGGACAACGCGGCGGGACATGGGATGAATGTTGTAAACCTTAAGTCCTGCCTCGCAAGCGGGGATGAGGGAATGTCCTCAGGCAAGACCGAAATCATGGATCGTTTCCATATATCCATATGAAGGGATTGTCTAAATTGAGGCCAGGTTGCAGGGTGGCCGCCATTCGAGCCAGACCTGCCCTGCGACCTAATGGCCGCGGGTCGGTTTGGAGTGCTTCGAAGGGCAGGAATCTGCTCACAGGGAGAAGTTTTGATGGATAAAGTTTACAGCGATGCGCGGGCAGCGCTGGCTGGAGCGGTCAAGGATGGCATGACCATCATGGCCGGCGGTTTCGGCCTGTGCGGCATTCCGGAGACGCTGATCGAGGCGATCCGTGATTC
>NZ_JBVVAK010000252.1:1566-7723 GCF_055792825.1 Microvirga sp. GN3 | reverse complement strand
TCCGGGCCCGCGGCATGTGAACGGCCGCATCAGAGGCCGCACACATGTCAGACCCTGACCACGCGCTGCATCAAACCTGAAGATTCTTCTTGCGCTCTAGCGGGCGTCCACACATGTCGCAAATTCTGGGGTACGGGAGCGTTGGTTCATGAAGATATCGCGGAGCCGATTGAGCCCCCATGACATCAATCACACAACGCACATCGTTGCCGGCTTGCAGGTCCGGATCATGCGGTTAAGGACCTCGACTCCGAGCGCCACCTCTCCTTGCTGATTAGGAAGTGAACGGGGATGTCACATTAACGGCGAATACTACCCTGTACTCGTCAAGGAACAATCTCGCGCCGAGGGAAATCAACGACTTGGGCTGTGCAAAAACTGACCTCGTCGGCTGCCTAACGGCTATACTCAGTTAATGTGACATCCCCGGTTGTGTCTATCCGAAGCCTTCCGAACATCCGGAAACTCTCAGGAGGACTAAGGCACTTAGGATCGATGCGCTGGAAGATCAGCTCCACGCCGCGTTCAATACACATCGAGAGCAATCGGCCCCCTCGGAATTGCGGTATGCCGAAGATCAATCGGATGCGGCTGGTTGATAAGGCCGAGATGACTTAGTGCTTGCTGTCGGGTGTCGTCCTAACTGGGTGCCAAGTGGCGCCTGGGGCCGTTGTCGGTGGCAAAGTTCTCGCGCTTGCCGCCCCGTGGACCAACCTCCCGGAAGATGCCGCCATCCTTTCCAGTATTTGTGCCTGGCTTCTTGTCCATCGATTAATCCCTGCGGTTCATGAGTTTCGATTGATGGCTCTGGACGACAATTAGGCTATGCCGGCAAAGTTCCTGAATATGCTGAACCGGAAGCTTGGCCGAAGCCCTGGGACCTGCACTCAATCGTGCCGAATCTTGCCTTTCCCCACTTGTGGCGGCAACGTCGATACATCGTCGCGTTCGACGACCGTAGAGATGAATGCCAAGCTCAGCAATTTGTCCTTAATCGACCCAGAAACGGTCGTTGGAACAAATTATCGAGGCAGGCCTATCAACGAAAATTTCATGGAAAAGGCAGACACTCGCCAAAGCTCGCCTCACGCAACCGGCGCCAAGTTCGACGGCACTCTTCTGACACCCAAGACCAGGATAGCATGATCCCACAAGACCCGTTGGCACAGCTGCCCGTCGAAGTGGTTTCCACATCCTTCGACCTCTTGCAGATCGCGCTTGGCATCGCGATCCTTGTCGTCGTGGTCTTCGTCCACGGTGCCGGCATTCGACGAGTTTCGCGCTACTTCTCTGGACGATGGGTGCATGTGACCACGGCGACGCCCCATTGGCGGGTCAACCTCCTGTTCGGCAGCGTGATCGCGCAACTCGTCATCGTTCATTTGATCGAGGTGATGGTCTGGGCACTGCCGATTTACTGGCTCAATCTCATTCCCGAACTCTCAACCGCAGCCTTTTTCGCAGCCGAGACCTATACAACTCTCGGTGAGGGCACTGTCCGGCTGCCGCTGAGCTGGCGGCAACTAGGGCCCATTATCGCCGTCTCAGGGCTTTTCACCTTCGGTTGGACGTCGAGCGTGCTCGTCTATGTCATGACTCAGTTCGGAACACTCGACACCCACCACGCCGAACGTAAGAAAGCCGCCGAATCCGACGCTGCGTAACTTCGACTACTCGATGATCCTGCTGTGCGTCCGGCAGTATCTCGCCTTTAGCCTCAGCCTATGCGGTCGTTAAGGGATGGTGGCGGATGAGGTATCCAGAATTTAGGACAACGATTGTGGTCCTCACGGCTTGGAGGTTTAGACATGGTAACGTGATTGAGACCGGACTTGAGGGCTCCCTCGCCCGAGCGTACCTGAACACTCTTGAGCTAACAGACGCAGCAGCGCCGGGTTGCGGATGCGTGAAACCCTCAGCAGGTCGCGGTGCCCCCCTATCGGCGGAATAGCGGACCTTCCCAGACCGTCGTGATCAGACCGGGGTCGACCCAGTGCAGACATTGCACCTTGAAGGAAGTTTGGAATTTAATGACCTGAGTACGGGGCCGTGAGGTGATGGTCGACCGCGCTCAATTCATCGTGCCGGACCATCGACCGGCGACGAACATTGCCTCTGCGCAAGACCCCTGACGTCGTGCAATGCACCCGTCGAGTGGGTCGCATTAGGGGGCTGTCTCACGTCCTGCCCTCGGTCGTGTCGCGGTCTTGTCGGTCTTGCCCGGCTCCTCCGCGGAGCGATGCTCGATCTGGCTCATCAGCTTGTCGGCCATATCCTGAAGGCGGCGGCGATCCGGCTCCGAGAAGTCGCGTGGTCGGGTGTCAATGACGGATAGGGTGCCGATGACTAATCCCGAGGAAGTCCGCAGCGGAGCCCCAGCATAAAAGCGGATGCCCTTCTCCAGCACGCGCGGATCGTCGGCAAAGCGCGGATCCTCCGTGACGTCCTGGGACGCCAGCACCTCGTTCGCCGCGATCACGTGGGCATCGAGCGAGTCCTCATGAGGAGGCTGCTGTGTGACCTGAGTTTCCTGAGGCAGGCCTGCCACATCGGTTAGGGGCCGGTGTGCCTCATCCACGAGAGAAACCAAGGCAATCGGGACATCGAACGCCTGCGCGACTTTCCTGGATGCCTCGTCGAACTGACGGCCCATCACGGAGGCCAACCCGAGGTCGTGCAGCGCCGCAACCTGCGCCTGCTCGGTGTCAGGAAGGACCGGGGGCGCTTCGCCCGTCGATGCCGGGCGGCAGACCCACGCATTCACCTGCTCGACACAGGCTGCCAGAGAGGCGAAGACCGCATCGGCCGCCATCTGCTTCTTGAGGTCGTCTGTCTGCCCCGTCCCGGGCGCCAGGTTCCAACAGCAGACGATGAGCTTCATGTGCGGTGCCCGGCGGCGCAGGCGACGGCAGATGTAGCGGGCATAAACCTGCGGCTGTGGATGCAGGTAGGACAGGCACACCACGTCCACGTCTTTGAGATCGAGCTGCCCCAAGGCCCCCTGACTGACGGCGATCGGCGGAAGAACCCGAGCGCCGATGCCCTGTTCCTCGAGCACCTGCGCCATCATCTCGGCCGCGGCGCGATCGAGTTCCGTGCGTCCCGCCAGGCAGAGGACCGACGAGGGCCGTTCCTCTGGTGCGGACGGTGCGCGATCCTCACCCGTAGCCACTTCGTTGCCGGAGGCGGCGTTCTCTCGGACATGGTCCTCCACCTCGCGCACGACGCAGATCGCCGTGTCGGCGACGAGCCGCCGGTAGTTGGTGTCGGTGGTGCTGCGCTGGCGATCGTTCTCGGCCAAGCGGAGAGCCGGAATGGCCACGTTGTCGTAGAGCTCACGCGAGGAGTGCTCGTCGACGTAGTCCTCGGCCATCTCCACCGCCTCCTCGAGATTGCCGGCCAGCAGGCGTTGGTAAAGACGCTCTTCCGGTGCGAGCACCGGATCGCTGCCGAGGAGGACGCCGAGGAATTCGAGCTGCGGCACATAGCGTCCGATCACGACGAGGCAGACCGTCAGGGGCGTTGCGAGGAACAGCCCGACCGGACCCCACAGGCTGGTCCAGAAGATCGCCGCCATGATGATGGCTAGCGATGACAGACCCGTGCTGGAGCCGTAGAGCCATGGCTCGATGACGTTGTTGCTGACGAGCTCGGCAAGGAGGAACAGGCCCACGACCCAGAACAGCATCGTCCAGCCGGGATCGACCGCGATCGCAAGGGCAATCGGGAAGAGAGCAGCCAGGAAGGGGCCAAGATAAGGGATGAACCGCAGTACCGCCGCCAAGAGGCCCCACAGCAGGGCATTCGGCACGCCGATGAAATAAAGGGCGATGCCGATCGGGATGCCGTAGGTCAGGTTCACCACGAGCTGCATCAGCAGATAGCGGCTGACCCGGGCGGCGGCATCGTTGATGGCCTGGGTGCTCTTCTGGAGATCGCCTGCCCCGGCGAGCTTGATGAAGCGGTCGCGCAGGTCCTCGCGCTCGAGCAGCACGAAGATCACGAAGATCACCACCAGGCCAGCGGTGGCCAGCGGCGCGAGCAGGGGACCGACAACGGTCTGAATGATCTCGAGTGGCTTGGCCTGCGGGGCCTCCAGCCGCACGGTGACCGGCTCCTGCGCGGTGCCGCTGCCGAGCCGGGACCCGGGTGTCTGCGCCGGAACATTGTCAGGAGGCTTTTCGCCGGAGATCTGCTTGCCGACATCCTGGATGGTCGTCGTGACCTTGTCCACGATCCCCCCGCCGGGAGCGGAGGTCTGCAACGAGCGGATCTTGTCGGTGATGGTGGTCTGATAGCTCGGGAGGTTGTTGGCAAGCTGAACGAGCTGGCGCCCGACCACGAAGGCAATGCCCGCGATCAGAACGAAGGCCAGGGTCACGGCCACGAGCACGGCTGCAATCCGCGGCAGCTTCCAGCGTCTGAGCCAGTTGACCAGTGGCGTCAGGGCGAAGCTCAGGAGGATCGCGAGAGCAAAGGGAACGAAGAGATCCCGGCCGAAGTAGAGGCCTGCGATCGCCAGGACGATGCCACCGGCGGTCAGGATGGGCGATCCTGCGGGCTGGAGGGCGGGCGGGGGCGGCGCCGGAGCCGGGTCGGCCATCGTGCAGTGCCTTCGGTTCAGGTTAATCGCAGGACAACTCGATGCCAGTGGCATTTGATCCGATCGGCGGTTCGGGTGCGTTGCCGTCGTCGCCTTGGGGCTGCACTGCCCATCCGCGTGGCGCCATCGGAGAGGCATGACTGAAGGGGCTGCTCCAGTGCTGTCTCCTAGATCGACGGAGCTTTGCCTTGCGCGATCTGGCGGCAGAAAGGGATCAAGAGCAGGAGATCGAGGCTAGGAGATAGAGCTAACCTTCTGTCGTCTGATGCGAAGTGCGGGTTTTGGCACCAAGCGGTGGTAGGTTGAAGATCCGCCTTCCTGCGGTGGAACGGACATCGACACCGTCGCGCTCAGGGGCAGTGCGTGACCCGAACTGGTCACCTGTTGCGGTGCGCACAAACGATTCAGCCGAAGAGTCTGGCTCGTCCCTCATGACTGATTGGAACGGGCGACCTAGGATAACATATGCAGTGATTGCTCCACGGCCTAGAGATCAATGCATGAGGCCCCGGTCTGCGCGGTTTGGCCTTTCCCTTGCCCCAGCCGTTGTCCTCGCGCTCGGCATCGTGCTGCTGGGCGCGCTCGAACTCATGCAAAGTTACAACGAGAGGGTAGGACGGGGCGAGGAGAATGCCCGGAATCTCGTCCATGTACTGGCCGAGCAGACCGAGCGAACCTTCCAGGCGGTCGACTTCACGCTGCTGGGGCTCCGTGAGGCCCTGACCGCCGCTCCCGACTTGCCGGAGAACGATGCCCGCTTCCGGGTGCGTATTCCAGGCGATGGTGATCACGGTTTCCAGCGCATCGTGATCATCCATTCCAGGGCATCGTGATCATGGTTTCCAGAGGACCATGATCGCTCATTCCAGCGATCGTGATCAGCCTCCGAGACCGTGAAGAGGTGCTTTCTGCTGGCAGTCTGCAACCCACGGTACTCTTGGCCTTTGCTTCCCAGCCGAGGACCAAGATGCCCACCGAGAGACTGTCGATGCGCCACATCCGTGAAGTAGGTCAGGCCGTCCGTTATCAGCTGCTTCTCGAAGAGCGGCCGCTGTACCTGGACCGCGTCCCAGCCAAACTCGGCTGGGCGGGTCAGGAACATTACGAGCGTCTTGGTCCTTATCGACTTCCGGAGCCCCCACGACAGCGTCATAAGGAGGGTGTCGTCGTACTCGCAGTGCGGGCCGGCCGCGTCAAGCGCTACCTGGTCCCAGGTCAGCCCGACCGACGCAACGAGCCGCCCGTCTAGCCTCCCGCCGCCTATCTCGGCCAAGAGGTCGTCCTGTAGTAGTAGCTCGAGCCCGCCGTCGCCGGTCCAGTCCGGCCGGGCGGCCTGCGCCAACTACATAAACGACTGCCACGGGACCCGGTCCGGGTCCGACCAACGCCACCGCGCGACCCTCTCGGGCTGGCGTACCACGTCCGCATTCTGAAGTGCCTACACCGCGTAGCTGTCAGAGAGCCACCCGTAGAACCAGGAGCCGACCCTTCGTTTCCGGTTCTCATGGCACCCAACGTCTGACGGTCGTCTTTCGTGGAGAAGTGCCAGAGCCT
>NZ_JBVVAK010000252.1:0-1556 GCF_055792825.1 Microvirga sp. GN3 | reverse complement strand
CGCTGAGACCTTCAAGCGCGGGCGGGACTTCGCCGCCTGGGTCGGGCTCACGCCCTTGCAGCACTCCACCGGCGGCAAACAGAAGCTGGGTGCCACCTCGAAGATGGGTGAGCGGACCTTGCGCCGCCTGCTGATCATCGGCGCGAGTGCCGTTGTGAGTTGGGCAGCCCGCAACCGGGCTCCGGCAGGCTCGTGGATGGCGCGCATGGTCGCGCGCAAACCACCGATGCTGGTGCGGGTGGCGCTCGCCAACAAGATGGCCCGCATCGTCTGGGCCCTGATGGCGAGAGGTGGGGTTTATCAGGCTCCAGCCGCGATGGCCTAAGCATTCGCGGCTGCGGGGCTGTTGGGGCGTGGGAAGATCACAAGGAGAGAGATGGCGCAACGGTCACCGAGACGGGATCAGGAAAACCAGCTTTGCGACAAGAGCCTCGAGCACGTGGCTTTGAATTGGACCTGATCCGCGAACTCCCATCCGGGCCCGCGGCATGTGAACGGCCGCATCAGAGGCCGCACACATGTCAGACCCTGACCACGCGCTGCATCAAACCTGAAGATTCTTCTTGCGCTCTAGCGGGCGTCCACACATGTCGCAAATCCGAGGCTGGGATGAGGAAGTAGCAGATGCCTGTTGATCGGCTCATGCGGCGAGTAGCTCGAACTGTTGCGCGTTCCAGGCGATCGTGATTACGGGTTCCAGAGGATCGTGATCATCCATTCCAGGGCATCGTGATCATGGTTTCCAGAGGACCATGATCGCTCATTCCAGCGATCGTGATCAGTCTCCGAGACCGTGAAGAGGTGCTTTCTGCTGGCAGTCTGCAACCCACGGTACTCTTGGCCTTTGCTTCCCAGCCGAGGACCAAGATGCCCACCGAGAGACTGTCGATGCGCCACATCCGTGAAGTCTTACGCCTGCACCATGCGGTCGGGCTCTCCCAGCGCGCCACCGCAACCAGCCTGGGCCTGGCCCAGGGCACCGTCAGCAAATACATCAACCGCGTCCGGCGGGCCGGCCTGACCTGGCCCCTGCCGCCCGAGCTCGATGACGATGTCCTGCTGGAGAACCGGCTCTATCCGCCGCCCTCCGATCTGCCCGCCGAGCAACGCAGCCAGCCCGACTGGACCCTGGTCCATCGCGAACTGCGCCGGCCGGGCGTGACGCTGGTGCTGCTGTGGGAGGAATACTGCGACAGCGCCCCCGAGGCCTTCAGCTATTCCTGGTTCTGCGAGCATTACAAGGACTGGGCGGGTCGGCTCAAACCCACTCTGCGCCAGGTCCATGTCGCCGGCGAGAAGCTCTTCGTCGACTATTCCGGCCACACCATGGAGGTGATCGACGGGCTCACCGGCGAGGTCCGCCCGGTCCAGATCTTCGTCGCCGTGCTCGGGGCCTCCAACTACACCTATGCCGAGGCCAGCTTCACCCAGAGCCTGCCGGACTGGATCGGTTCGCACGTGCGCACCTTTGCCTTCCTGGGCGGTGCCACCCGCCAGACGGTCAGCGACAATCTCAAGGCCGGGATCACCAAGGCTTGCTTCCACGAGCCGATGGT
>NZ_JBVVAK010000251.1:0-7781 GCF_055792825.1 Microvirga sp. GN3 | reverse complement strand
CCGAGATCCGATGGGATGCAGCCGTCGACGACGTTCAGGACGAACACCGACTTCCACTCCTGGCCCTTGGCGGAATGGATCGTCGACAGGATCAGATAGTCCTCGTCGCGCAGAGGTACGCCAGCCTGATCGCTCGTGGCATCCGGCGGATCGAGCGTGAGCTCTGTGAGGAAACGCTCGCGGGAGGGATAACCGGCCGCGATCTGCTCCAACTGGATCAGGTCGGCTTTGCGTGTCGCGGCGTCCTCATGCATGCGCTCGAGGTGTGGCTCGTACCAGGTCCGCGCCTGGTCGAGTTCCGCCGGCCATCCTGTGGTACCAGCGCGAAGTTGCGTGATCGTGTCGACGAAGGAGGGCCACTCGTCTCCCGCCCGGGGCGGGGCAGGGGCCTCGATCAGAGCCCCGATCGGATCGGCGGCATCATGCATGCGATCGAGCACCCGCTGAGCCGAAGTCGGGCCGACGCCGGGCAAAAGCTGCATCAGCCGGAAGCCGGCGACCCGATCGCGCGGGTTCTGCACGAACCGCAGCATCGCGAGCAGATCCTTGACGTGAGCGGCATCGAGGAACTTGAGGCCGCCGAACTTCACGAAGGGAATGTTGCGGCGGGTTAGCTCCACCTCCAAGGAGCCGGAGTGGTGCGAGGTCCGAAACAGCACCGCCTGCTGCTTGAGGCTGTTTCCATTCTCGCGGTTCGCCAATACCTGCTCGACCACGTAACCCGCCTGGTCGGACTCGTCGCGCACGGCCACCAGTTGCGGCCGCTCAGTGGAGGCCCGATCTGTCCAGAGGTTTTTGGTGAAGCGCTCCGAGGCGAGCTCGATCACCGCATTGGCCGCGGCCAGGATCGGCTGGGATGAGCGGTAGTTGCGGTCGAGGGTGACGATCTCGGCCTGCGGCATGAACTGCTTGGGAAAGTCCAGGATGTTGCGGACGGTCGCTGCGCGGAAGGAATAGATTGACTGGGCATCGTCCCCGACCACCGTGAGGCCCTGGCCGCTCGGCTTGAGGGCCAGCAGGATCGAAGACTGGAGCCTGTTGGTGTCCTGGTACTCATCGACAAGGACATGGTCGAACCGCCCACCGAGTTCGGCGGCAATTGACTGCTCGGCCATCATCTGGGCCCAGTAGAGCAGGAGATCGTCGTAATCGAGCACGTTCTGGCGCTGCTTGGCTTCAACGTAGGCTGCGAACAACTGCCGCAACTCGGCGGCCCAGCCGGCGCACCATGGGTATGAAGTGCGGAGCACCTCCTCGAGAGCCGTCTCGGCATTCACGCAGCGGGAATAGATCGCCAGACAGGTTGCCTTCGTGGGGAAGCGGTTCTGGGTGGTGGAGAAACCGAGTTCGTGCCGGACGAGGTTCATCAGGTCGGCCGAGTCCTCGCGGTCGTGGATCGAGAAGGCGGGATCGAGCCCGATCTCCGGCGCATAGTCGCGCAGAAGCCTGGCACCGATGCCGTGGAACGTCCCGGCCCAGGTCAGGGCGTCGGTCATCACGCCTGCGCACAAGCCCAGAACTTGGCCCGCGATCCGCTCGACCCGGCGTGCCATCTCGGCCGCGGCCCGGCGGGAGAAGGTCAGCAGGAGGATGCGGCGGGGATCGGCGCCGTTGACGATCAGATGCGCCACACGATGGGCCAGGGTGTTGGTCTTGCCCGAACCTGCGCCGGCGATAACCAGAAGTGGCGCAGCCGAATGTGAGCCATCGGCCAGAACACCGTGCTCGACCGCCTGACGCTGCCGTGGGTTGAGTTGGTCAAGGTAGGCAGGGTTCGCAGACACAGTCGAATCATTCCTCTCTGGGCTGGTATAGATCCTCATTCCTGTTTTGTTCGCAATGGCTCAGCTTGTCGCCGCAGGAAAGGATCGCGACAATATGTTCGCTATTTGTTCTTTCTTTCGCCACACAAATCCTTAGGGTCAGGCTCTTCTGTTAAGCACTGGATTCGGGATGACCACGGATAAGACAAAAGCAATCGAGACTGCCGTCAGTCAGATTGAACGGGCCTTTGGCAAGGGCGCCATCATGCGCCTCGGCGGCGATCAGGTTGTCGAAGTGGAGACGGTCTCCACCGGATCGCTGGGGCTCGACATCGCTCTCGGCGTCGGCGGTCTGCCGCGCGGCCGGATCATTGAGGTCTATGGGCCGGAATCGTCCGGAAAGACGACGCTCGCGCTCCAGACGATTGCCGAGGCTCAGAAGAAGGGTGGCGTCTGCGGTTTCATCGACGCCGAACATGCGCTGGATCCGGTCTACGCGCGCAAGCTCGGCGTAAATCTGGACGATCTCCTCGTGTCCCAACCTGATAATGGCGAACAGGCACTCGAGATTGCCGATACGCTCGTGCGCTCAAGCTCTGTGGATATTCTGGTCATCGACTCAGTGGCGGCCCTCACGCCTAAGGCCGAGATCGAGGGCGAGATGGGCGAGAGCCGTCCCGGTCTCCAGGCCCGCCTGATGAGCCAGGCGCTACGCAAGCTTACCGGTTCGATCAGCCGCACCAAGACGATGGTGATCTTCATCAACCAGATCCGGATGAAGATTGGCGTCATGTACGGCAGCCCTGAGACCACGACGGGTGGCAACGCGCTCAAATTCTATGCCTCCGTGCGCCTCGATATCCGACGCACGTCCACTCTGAAGGATCGGGATGAGCCGATCGGCAACCAGGTGCGGGTGAAGGTGGTCAAGAACAAGGTCGCTCCGCCTTTCAAGCAGGTCGAGTTCGACATCATGTTCGGTGAAGGCATCTCGAAGATGGGAGAACTGATCGATCTCGGTGTAAAGGCCAATGTAGTCGAGAAGTCTGGCGCTTGGTTCTCCTATGACAGCCAGCGTCTCGGACAGGGGCGAGAGAATGCCAAGACCTTCCTGAAGGACAATCCGGAGGTCGCCGCGGAGATCGAAGGCAAGATCCGTCAGAATGCTGGTCTCCTGATTGCGGAGCTACAGGGCAACGACGACGTGGGCGCATCAGAGGATGCAGCCTGAGGACACCCCCTGAAGCAGAGCCCCTAACCCTGTGCGGCAGAGGGCTCTTCACTATGCAGGAAAGTAAAAGGCCGCCTCTTTGTAGGCGGCCTTCTCGCAATCTGATTTGTCCAAAACGCTATTAAGCGGCCTCGGCAACGGGCGCCGGTCCGGCCTCATCCATGGCGCGCATGTAGACGTCGAGCAGAGACTCGTGCTCGTCGCGCTCGTCCTGATCCTGCTTGCGCAGCTTGATGATCTCCTTGAGGATCTTCACGTCGAAGCCCTCGCCCTTGGCCTCGGAGAAGATTTCCTTCTTGGCCTCGGTCAGCTCCTTGATCTCGTTCTCGATCTGCTCGATGCGCTCCACGAACGAGCGGATCCGATTGCCCGGAATTCCAACGACGTCACTCATGGCTTCTCCTTTGCTGGATATGGGCGGGTACTATCCACCATGGGGGTAAGAACGGGGTTAACCAGATCATCCGCCGTGCAAGACGCGACCAACAGGGAACGCCAGGAATTCGGATAATTCAGAAGTCTCGCCGTTATGAGCTCTTCGCGGCAAAGCAGAGCTCCCCAAAGGGCAGGGGAGTCTCAGTCGCGCATTCCGGCTGCGAACGCTCTCGGCCCATTCGTGCTGATGGCGGCACCTACTGTCAGAGCTTGAACGCGTCATCGACCTCGACCCCGAGTCCCGTAACGATGCGGTTTGTCTCAGACGCCATCCCGACGATCGCAACCAACTCGGCATACTCAGCTTCAGTCATTCCCTTGGCGCGAGCTGCCGCCGTATGGGAGTGGATGCAGTAGTTGCAGCCATGAGCAATCGAGACGGCCACATAGAGCATCTCCTTGGTCTTGGCATCAAGCGCTCCTGGCCTCATTACCTGCTTGATGCTCTCCCACGTGCGTTCGAGCGTGACCGGATCGTGAGCGAGTGCGCGCCAGAAATTGTTGATGAAGTCGGTTTGCCGAACCGCGCGGATGTCGTCAAAGACGGCGCGCGCCTCCGGCGAGAGTTCGTCATCGGTGAGCAGTCTAACAGTCGCCATGTGGGCCTCCATGCAAAGCCGCACCCTAACCCATCGCACCTGGTTCGCCAGCAGGGTGCTTGTTGACAGGGCTGCGAGCCATAAGTTCCAGTCCCAGGGGCTTGCAGGGCCGCCTTCAGCAGGGAGTTATCGTCATGTGCCAGCATTGCGTGATCGACCAAGTGAAGGAAACCATGCTCGACCGCCGCAGCCTCTTCCGCGGCGCGGCCGCTGCGGCAGCTGCAGCGACGGTTGGAAGCATCGCCGCACCGGCACAGGCGCAGGCCCCCACCGTGGCGGTCTCCACCAGCGGGGTCCGGGATTTGACCCACGAACTCCACCCTGACTTCCCCACCTACTTCGGCGATCCCCAGCTCAAGATGGTGCCGAAGTTCACCTACAAGGACCACAAGTTCAATCTGAACGAGTGGGTGATCAACGAACACACCGGAACCCACATGGACGCGCCACTGCATTTCTCGCCGGACGGCCAGAGTGTGGCGGAGATCCCGGTCGAAAATCTTGTGGTGCCGCTTGCCATCATCGACATTCGGGAGAAGGCGGCTGCCAATCCCGACGTGCAAGTCACGCCCGATGACATCAAGGCCTGGATTGCCAAGAACGGCCCGCTCCCGGACAGAGCTTGTGTGGCAATGAACTCGGGCTGGGATGCTCACGTGAGCGGGCCGAAGTTCCGCAATGCGGACGACAAGAAGGTGATGCATTTTCCCGGCTTCCATGTGGAGGCGGCGAAGATGCTCCTCGAGACGACAACAGCCTCGGGCATCGCCGTGGACACGCTCTCGCTCGATTTCGGCCCCTCGCCCGACTTCGCCACTCACAATGCCTGGCTGCCGAGCGGGCGGTGGGGCCTGGAAGCCGTGGCCAATCTGGGCCGCCTGCCGGAAAAGGGCGCGATGCTCGTGGTCGGTGCCCAGAAGATCCGCGGGGGCACCGGCGGCCCTTGCCGCGTGTTCGCCTTTGTCTGAGGGGCGATCCTGGGTGTAGATGGGCAATCCGTCGAGAGAGGAAGGTTCTGTCACAGGAAGCGCGGGCGAGTTGATTATATCTGCGGAGTTCTTCAGCGGAGAATATGCGTCGCGAGAGCAACGAACCTTCCTTGCTCGAACCCGCTTCTGAAGGCTGCGGCATAGACCGCCGCTGCACGCTTGACCTCGTCGAGGGAGCAACCTCGCGGCATGTGAAAGAGCACCGCCTCCCCGGCGTAGTCCTCGACGAGCCAATCGCCCGAGATCGGATCGCGGACGATCACCATCTCCTCATCAGTCACGAGCCCGGCCTCGATCAGTTCTTCAGGCACGCCCTGACCTGCATCGATGGCGTGACGGATCGGAAGCTCATTGTCGTTGGCACGGCCCCCAATGCCCGCAACGCAAGAGTGCCGTCCGAGAAGTGCTTGAGCCATGGCCGTGTCCTTCGGTCCATTCTGCCCTTGCTTATACCCTGATCCGATGTGAGGAGTCCCTGGAGCCGAACGCTTATCCCCTAGCGGTTTGAGGCAGGACGCTGAAGGCAATATTCATCCCTATCTGGGACACGGCGTTTCCAGCACTCGCATGGCTCGGGTCTCTTGTCGATTCCTCGCAGACTTACCAACATCGTATCGAAGGATACTGGCCCGTCGACAGTATAGCACTCCGCAATAGTACATCCGTGCCGCATGCGTCCTCGATGAGCACTGTGACCCATTTCGAATCATCAAACTTGTAACGCTTCCACTGCGGGCAGGACATTACCGCTCATTAGCTCTCTGTTTTTACATGGCCTTAACCAAGACAACAAAAACACCTGCAACACGGCGGCCGATTGCGTGAGCCGGTTCGTTTAAGCCTCTTTGTCGCCCAAACTGCGGGTCTGGATGAGCAGCGCTGGATTTCAATCATGTTGTGTATGCGGGGAGTTGCCAATGTTCCGAAAGTCTGCGCTGCGGCTATCGAACGTACGCCACGGTCTCATCTTGGCGCTCAGCCTGTCAGCTGCCGCAGGATGGGTCTCCTTTGCCCTCTCGCGGCACACGTCGGCTGAGGTCGAGCGCCAGCTTCGTAACCAGGTCGAAGGCCTGCAAGCAACCCAAAGCCAGCTTCTTGCCGAGACCACGAAGGCCCAAGTCTCACTCTCTGGCGTGGCGCAGCTCCGCGGAGGACTTGAATCGGCTCAGAGGGAGATCAATCGGCTTACTCAGTCACGTGATCAAACGGTGGCGGATCGTCCTCGCGCCAAGCCTGATGCCAAGGGTGCAAACCTCCGACCCAATGACGTCAACGATGACGTATCTACTACCGGGTCCATCGGGGAGAAGACCAACAAGGCCCAAAAGGACAAAGCAGTCTCAGCAAAACTGCCGGAGAAACAGCCTCGCAATCCGCAGGTTGCGGCAGTCGATAATTCGTCATCGGGCACCCAAAAGCCAGCTGAGAGGCCTCGTGGCAAAGAACTGACCGTCGTCAGTGAACTGGATACAGCAGCCTTGCGGCAGCTGACGAAGTCAGCGGAGACGCCAGCGCGGTAGACAACATCCCTATGGCTAGCGCAGACCTCTACGCCCGACGGTGGGGAGAAGGTGCGAAACCGATTGGCTGCCCAGGAGGTCGGGCGCGACTGATCAGGCCCCTCATGCAGCATTGCACGCATGAGATCCTCCTGTTGGAAGTTCCCGGCACTGCATCGGTTACAGACTCCTTGTTAAGATAGGTGTTTCGCGTAACTTTCGCGGACGGTTGTCTCGTGCGCACAAAGACCGGTCCTCCACTCACAGTAATGGGGAGCGACAACAAAGAAGATGAAGGATTTGTTAGGGTTTTGGAGAGAGTTTGTTTGCCGTCGTGACGAACTAATTCGCCTTATCTTCGCAGTAGAGCTTGTGTCCTCGGCAAAAGGTACCGCGTATGAGCAAGACGAAGCCCGACACGAACCAGTCCCTGCACCCTGCTCTAGAAGAACTGCGACAAATCCTTGCCAGAGAGCAGACGCTGGAGGAGTTTCGGAAACGCTCTCGATATGATCCTTCCGCACCTTCCCGACGGGTCACGGCACGAGAGGTGAGGAAGGCAGCTGAGAAGCGGCGCTAACCTACTGACAGCCCCAGTTTCCACCGACCCGCCGTTCGGGTATGTGCCCTAGGTTCGACCGCATAGCCTGACCGCAGTTGGTATTGAAGAACCCGTCGATCATCGCGGTCACCTTCACTGTCTACCAGTGCAACATCGACCAGATGGAGCAGGCGGCATAACACCGGAGCGCTTTGCCCTGATGCGACAACTGCTGAACAACGCGAAATTCGACTGGACCTATGGCGACACGGAGTATCTGCGTGAGACGGTCGATTTCATTCCGCGTTATCCCAGTGTCGTGGTGGATCTGCCGCGGATCAGAAAGATCGCTTTCACGCTGCATAAGGACCGTGTCGCAATGGTCGACCGCTCCGGCTCCCCGCTGACACCCTCGTTCCTGATCGCCTGGGTGGAAGCGGAAGGGGTGTTGTCATGTCTGGATGGCGCCCGTTTGGCAACGTGATTGTTGATGATGCTTGGGCCTAGCGGGGCGGGTGCGGTCATGTCTCCGGCCTTTGAATGCGGTGCTGCATGACCGCAGGCCCTGATGTTTTACGCTGAAGCTGGCCCCTCTCACGGTATCGCGCATGGCTGACGCAAGACAACACCACGGGTTCTCCAGTTCCGGCGGTCCATATCCGCTGTAGCTTCACATCATCTCATCATCACCGTGCCAACTGGATGCCCCGAGGGGCGAATAATC
>NZ_JBVVAK010000250.1:0-8151 GCF_055792825.1 Microvirga sp. GN3 | reverse complement strand
ACGCCGCTCCTCCATCTGCTCGGATGTTAGATGCGTCGGCCGCCAAACGTCGTCATCCATCGCGCGCCTCCTCATGAGGATCGACATCACCCTATGTTACACCACCTCCGTGAAGATCATTAAGTGCGCGCGATACTCTGTGCGCCACTTGCAAAGCCTGGACCCGATACGAGGCTCTATCTCGGAACACGCTAAACCTTCGGCTCTGCTGTCGGGGTGGGGGATCCGACGCCGGGAGCAGTCACGGGTCGACGCGGTCCGGCAAAACGAGGTTTGGGTTTGGGAGCAGCGATCAGTCCCTCCCGGATGGCCTGCTTACGGGCCAGTTTGCGGCTGCGCCGCACAGCCTCTGCCTTCTCGCGCGTCTTGCGCTCGGAGGGCTTCTCGTAGGCTTTCCGTGCTTTCATTTCGCGGAAGATCCCTTCGCGCTGCATCTTCTTCTTGAGCACTCTCAGCGCCTGATCGAAATTGTTCTCGCGTACCAAAACCTGCAAAGGATGTCCTTTCTATTCGTGAGGTTCATGCCACCGCAGCCTGTGTGCGGTGGACGATAAACGATGGGTTCAGGGGACTAACTGCCCCGAAACTCGCTCTCGCGGACGGATCTTTCGATCCCGCCTGATTTGATCCGGTCCGAGACCTCTCCAGTCTGATCGGCTGGTATCAGCCGCACAATCTCGTAAGAATTGGCTGAGCTCGTCTGGACGTCAGAAATCCCGGGCTGCTTCAGCCCGACCAGTTGTCGAACTTTGAACTTGTGCGACACCCGGTCAGTTTCCTCATTCCTGATTGAATTGGATTGAACGCAATCATCAGGATGCGACTTGGTAGGAGCCACTACTTCCGTGCTTTGCGGGCAGCGTAACGAGCATCGCGGGTAGCCTTGCGCTCGGCCTCCAACCTGGCCTCGTTCTCTTCCTTCTCGGCGGCCGCACGTGCCTGCTGCTCGGCTTGCTCTGCCGCATGGGCCTCACGCTCCGCGGCAAGGCGGGCATTCTCGGCAAGATGCCTGGCTTCCCGCTCAGCGAGGCGAGCATCCCGCGCGGCGCTCACGGCTACCCGGGCGGCTCGCCGTTCCGCAACCGCCGGATCGTCAGGGCCCGGCCTCTGACGAAACTTGGCGGCCATTGCGTGCTTTGCGTCTCTGGCAGCACTCAACCGTTCGTTAAAATCTTGCTGTTTCATTCCACTCATTGATCTCAATAAGGATGCTTATCTGACCCGTGCCGACTATCGGACACGCCTGATGCTGGTGATAGTGCCTTCCGGCAGGGAGCCTTGCTCTTGCTGGGCTTGGGCAATCACGCCGATAGCCCAGGTATCGTTCGCCTTTGCTGGATCGTCGATCCACAGATAGGCCGTGCGACCATCGTCATAGTTCACCATGAACATGACCGATTTCGCAGGAGGGGCTTTTCGAAACGTGTACATCGCGTCCTCACTTGATTGACCATCGAACGATGGAGCTTCGCAAAGAAAAAGCCGCTCTACCCGGGAGCGGCTTCGAAGAGGCGCTTATGATGTGCGCCCGATCATCCTTAGGCCTTCTGGATGTTGTTGATGGCGACCTTGCCGGAGCGGCGGTCTTCCGCGGTGTCGAAGAAGACCTTCTGGCCTTCGACGAGGTTACGCATGCCGGCGCGCTCGAGAGCAGTGGCATGAACGAACACGTCCTTGCTGCCATCGTTCGGCTGGATGAAGCCGAAGCCCTTCATGTCGTTGTAGAATTTCACCGTGCCCATGATCATGGGGATAACCTTTCGCGGTTGCTGCGGATGCACGTGAGCGAAGGCACGCGAAGCGTGACCTCAACCCGGTTCGTCGATGGTTTGGAGAGAGTCTGAACGTGCGCCTGGCAGTGCCAACAGCGAAACGGCCCGATTGTCCGGCCAAAGTCGATAACAGAGATATAGGAGGTGATAAGATTTTTACAAGAGGCCGCTTGAAAACTGTGACAGAATGGAACTCCCTGGCAAGATTTGCCCCAAAACTCACTAAGAAATATCCTGATGAGAGCTTGAAATCAGACGGTCTTTTCAGAAACGACTATGATCGCAAATAGGAATTCCTGTGCGGAAGCCCGGTTCACGCTATGTGACTGAACGCGTAATCTTTTTGATCGGGATACGGGGGCGGCCGGCTTTCTCGGCAATGGCGTTGTCCTGCTCCTCGATGGCCTTGCGGGCCGGCTCATCGCCGTCGAGCCCGCCCAGAAGAGAGTGTGGAACCCGCCGGTTTGAGCTGCGGGAGCCATCCTCGTAGAAAACGTCGAAGAGGGCATAGCCACTCTCAACGGGCTTTGACTTTTTGCGGGCCACAGTGCGGGTTCCTTTCCTTGGCTCGACGGCTCGACGCGCCAGGATGCGTCGCGTGCAAAAGCGCAGAGGCCGCCTCACATGAGGCGGCCTCTGTTACAAAATGTGTGACCAGAGAGCTTGATCAGGCCGTCTTCAGGTTTGAGGCTGACTCCTTGCCGGTACGGCGGTCAGACTCGACGTCATAGGAGACCTTCTGACCTTCAGCCAGACCACGCAGGCCAGCACGCTCAAGCGCGGACGCATGAACGAAGACGTCCTTGCCACCAGCATCAGGCTGGATGAAGCCATAGCCCTTTGTTTCATTGTACCACTTCACTGTGCCGGTCGCCATGGCGAGTTCCTTTCCCTGTTCATGATCAGGTTAGGCCAAGATGCCTCCGCGCCTTGGCTTGATGAGCATCGATTCTTGGGGAGGGCGTCCGTGCACGAGAGCATGAGGTTTTGTGGGACAGACTGGTAACGGGTCCGCTGTACAAGGTTTTCCGCCAGACGAAACAAAGCTGCGGGGCACCTTCATTTGCCAAAGCGCACCCCATCCGAACCCGGGCTGCCTGATCCTTCCACGGCGCCGAAGGTCCTGCAGTTGAAGGTCTGGCTTCTCGGGATCAGCCCCATGATTTGGCGGCGGGTTCAGGTGCCACACAGTATGACCCTGCGGGAGCTGCACGGTGTCATTCAGGTGGCCATGGGCTGGGAGGGGATCCACCTGTTCCAGTTCACGCTCCACGCCAGGCGGTTCGGCTCCCTGGAGTTGGCGGCCCGGTCACCGGATGTCCCGCTTTCAGAGCTTCGCCTGCGCTTAGGGACGCGCTTTCGCTACGAGTACAATCTCAATGGTCCGTGGGAGCATGAGGTGCGCCTTGAGAGCCGGCATGCGGCTGCCCCAGGGAGACACTATCCCATTTGCCTGGATGGGGATGGATCCTGCCCGCCGGAGGACTGCAGCGGGGTGAACGGCTACTTGGCCCGGCGTGAGGCCTGGACCGCTCCGGAGACCAGTGATGACTTCGCCGTCCTCGCCGATTTCGTTGATCAGCTCGCCCTAAAACGAAGCACGGGCGCCTTAATCGATGCTGAGGAGATCGATCAGGTTCGGGAGGCTCTGGAGCGCCTTGAGGTGCGCCAAGGGTGGCAAGGCAAGCCGTTCTCTCGCAAGGACGTCAACGTGCGGCTAAGAAAGGCCGAGTATCTCGACCTCATGCATCAGCAGTGATGAGGCTGTGAGGTCCGTTGGCCGGCAACGGGTCCTGGCTTCCCGAGAACCCATGGAAGGTCTCATGCAGGTTAGGATCATGCTTCAGATCGTTGGAGACGACGGCACCGTTGGCGACGCAGCGGAGATCGCAATGCTGACGAAGATCACCGAGCGGGCCGAGGATCTCGGGCTATCCCTGGCCGAGAGCAAGGCCCTGCTGGCAGCGGCCCAGCAGCGGATCGTCGAGGCTCAGGTCAACGGCTGGCTCGAGAACCACCGGCCCTGCGCGATCAGCGGTCGCAAGCTCCGGTGCAAGGGCAGCTACCCGATCACCTTCCGAACTCTGCTCGGCGATGTCCGGCTGAAGAGCCCGCGCTACTACCTTCCCAAAGATGCAAAGGTCAACGGTCCGGCAACGATCTCGCCACTGAAGCAGTTGCTCCCCGACCATGTTGCGCCGGAGCGTCTGTATCTCGAGACCCGCTGGGCCTCGCTCGTGCCCTATGCGGCAGCCGCCGATCTCCTGGCCGACGTGCTTCCTATCGGGAGCGGTGTCAACGCAACGACGGTACGTCCCTCGTTTTCGGAGGGCACAGACCCTCGCGATTGGGAGGATCTGCCGATTCCCGATGGACGGATGGTCATTGGCTTGGACGGTGGCTACATCCGCGACTGGCGCGACAGAAAGAGGAACTTCGAGCTGATCGTCGGCCGGTCCATGCCCGAAGAGGGGGAGGCTCGGTACATCGGCTTCGTTCACGGCTATGATCGCAAGCCACAGCGTCGCATCATCGATCACCTCCGCCGCCAGGGCTTCCAGGCGGATCAGGATCTGACCTTCATCACCGACGGCGGGGACGAGGTCCGCTCCCTCGCCGAGCGGATCAGCCCGTGCAGTGAGCATGTGCTTGACTGGTTTCACATCACGATGCGGATCACGGTTCTGCGCCAGTTTGCCCAGGGCCTGGTGCACCATGACAAGGAAGCTGGAATGGCGGCGATTGATGAGTTGCGCCGGATCAAATGGTTCCTCTGGCACGGCAACACTTACCGAGCTCGCGAGGCTCTCGATGATTTGGTGCTCGATCTCGAAGCCCTCGACAGTCGCTATCCCAACCTGCGCAAGTTCAGGATCGCCACGCGGGAGTTCCAGGTCTACATCGCTAGCAACGAGCCGAGCCTGATCAATTATGGCGAGCGCTACCGGTCCGGTGAACGAATTTCCTCGGCCTTTGTCGAGGCGACGGTGAATGCGGTCGTCAGCAAGCGCTTTGCCAAGAAGCAGCAGATGCAGTGGAGCCGACGCGGAGCTCATCTGCTCTTGCAGACCCGCACCAGGGCCTTGGACGGCTCGCTGCGTGCCGCATTCGAGCACTGGTACCCCGGCCTGATGAACGACAATGGCAGGGACCACAGACAGGCCGCGGCTTAATTGCCCCACAAAACCTCATGCTCTCGTCGGCGCTGAATTTGCTCAAGATCCGGCCGCCTCTTGTGGGCACGGCGGTGCGCCAGCTCAATCTGCTGAGGTGTCATTTGGGTCGCGAGTTGTTGCTTCAACGCGCGTGCCCGTTCCTGGTCTGAGTCCTCAGGCAGATTAAGGACGGTCCCGGCAATCTCGGCTAAGGCGTAGGCCTCGATCGGGTCACCAGGGGCACCGTCAACTTAACGCTTTTACTTCCCCTTTCTAGGGTTTAGGTCCGGAGCGGGTCACGCATTTTCAATAGCTTAGACGCACCGGGGAATGGCTGAAAATGCCAGAAGACGGCCTTTACTCAGTTAAGTTAACGATGCCGAGGCGAGGGCCTCCGCCAGGCTCGCTTTGAAGCGGACCCGAGGCGGACGCACGCCATGGGTGAGCAGGACCCGCCGGATTGGTGGTCGGGCACCCGCAATATAGACCGCTGCCTTGTGACGCTGGGCTTTGCGCACGAAGCCCTCGATGGTCGTAGCTGCCGTACTGTCGAGCACCGGAACCGCCGAGAAATCGATGACATAGGCCTTCGGGTGTTCCGCGATGCGGTCGAGCGCCGCGGCCACCGTTGCCGCCGCGCCGAAGAAGAATGCGCCCGAGATCCGATACACCACCACGTCGGGATCGGTCGCGAGCGTGGCGTCATACGGTTCGCGGCCGTTGCCGCTCACCGTATCAGGACGATCCTCTTCTGAGAGAAAACGGGGCTGTTCGACCTCGACCGCCGCCGCCATCCGCTGCAGGAACACAAGCACGCCAAGGCCGAACCCCACCAGGATGCCTTCCGTGAGATCGCGGAAGACCACCAGCAGAAACGTCGCGAGCAGCACCACGGCATCCCCCTTCGAGGCCCGCAGCAGGGTCGCGAACTCGTGCTTCTCCGCCATGTTCCAAGCAACGGTCGTGAGGACCGCCGCCAAAGCCGACAACGGGATGAAGGAGGCGAGCGGGGCGGCCACCAGCATGAACAGGAGCAGGAACACCGAGTGCAGCATCCCTGCCACTGGGCTTCGGGCGCCAGAGCGGACGTTGGTGGCGGTGCGGGCGATCGTGCCGGTGACACAGATGCCGCCAAACAGACCCCAGGCGATGTTCGCGAAGCCTTGCGCCACCAGTTCACAGTTGGAGCGGTGGCGCCGGCCCGTCATGCTGTCGGCGACCACTGCGGACAGAAGGCTCTCGATCCCGCCCAGGAGGGCAAACGAGAGAGCGGCAGGCAGCAGCTCGGCGACTCTCGCGATCGAGAGAGGCGGCAGATGGGGCGCTGGCAGGGATTGCGGCAGACCACCGAAACGGGTGCCGATGGTCTCGACCGGCAGGTCCAGGAGCCAAGTCACGAGAGCGGCGGCGGCCACGGCGATGATGAAGGCCGGCCAGTGCGGACGGAAGCGCCGGATAGCGACAATGATGCCAATGGTCAGAACGGCCACAGCCACGGCCGAGACATTCAGGGTCGGCAGGGCGCCCCCAAGCGCCAGGAGCTTGGGAATGAAGGGCCCGGGCTCCCGGTCGAGCCTGAGCCCCAGCAGCTCCTTGAGCTGGCTCGCGAAAATGATGAGGGCGATACCGGTCGTGAAGCCAACCGTCACCGGGTAGGGGATGAACTTGATGAAGGTGCCAAGCCGCAGGAACCCAATCGCCAGCAGGATTACGCCACTGAGCATGGTCGTGAGAAGGAGCCCATTCACGCCGTGCTGTTCGACGGTTGCGGCCACCAGCACGATGAACGCCCCCGCTGGCCCGCCGATCTGAAACCGGCTGCCGCCCAAGGCCGAGACGATGAAGCCGCCGACAATGGCGGCGTAGAGGCCCCGGTCGGGGGTGACACCTGAGGCGATGGCGATCGCCATGGAGAGCGGCAGGGCGACGATGGCGACCGTCAGGCCCGCGGCGGCATCGGCGCGGAGATCGACCAGTCCATAACGTTCCCGCAGGACCGTGATCAGCTTTGGCGTGAACAGTTCAGCGAAGGTCGGTTCAACAGACTGTGCAGGCATACTGGCGCTTTCTTGAGCCACTGGAGCAACGGAGATCGTCGCCCTGAGGCAACGGTCACCGTCGCGATCACTTGCCTCAGGAGGAGCCGCCGACGGCCTTGGCGTGCTTGAACCGCACGCCTCGCCCGCCTTCGCGGCTCACCGCATTCTCACCGATGAGCTCGATCCCGGCTCGGTCGAACGCCTCGACGACTTTCGTGAGCGTCTCAACCACCCCTCGCACATTGCCGGCGCTCGCTTCCATGCGTTGGATGGTTGGCAGCGAGACCCCTGCCATCGCGGCGAGCTGGCGTTGATCAATGCCGAGGAGGGCCCGGGCCGCCCGGATTTGTGCGGCGGTGATCAATGAATGGCACTCCTTCCATGCATCACATGTCTTCCATGCATCACATGTCATCAATAATCACTGAATCATGATGTCCTAGCAATCAATCCAGATGGGTGATGGGTACGTGTCTGCAGCGTTGCACTTTAATTGCATGACCAGGCTGACCCTCAAGCTCTCCGGATCGGGAGGCTCTCCAGGATCCCGGCGGGTCCTCCCCTCTATGTCACCTGGAGAGGACAGAGTCTGGACCATTGACCTCGGGAGGAGCTCTGAGCCGGTGGCTAACCGGGTCATTCGCCAAACCGGTGCTCTCTCCGACTGTCCATCAACATCGCTTTGCGAGAAAACGTGTGGGAGCGGCCTGGCGACACTCGTGCCACCGCCCCGACCATCATACTTTTTTATAGGTCGCTGGAGCCGTAGGACTTGATCTCGCTCAATTTGGCCCAGTGTTGAACCTGTACGATCAAACGATGGTCCCCCAGCTACAAGAACGACATAACGGGGCTGAGGAGAGGGGGCGGCGAGGAAAGTCAAGCTCATGAATTTCGCAGCACCTGATGCTACGCTACCCATCTACGACGTGCCGGCCGAGTGGAGCCACCGCGCCTATCTGGACGATGCGGGCTATCTCGCGAAGTACGAAGCTTCCATCACGAACCCGGAGGCCTTCTGGGCCGAGGAAGCCAAGCGCCTCCACTGGTTCAAGCAGCCTACCCGGATCAAGAACACCCATTTCGGGCCCGGCACCGTGGCGATCCGCTGGTTCGAGGACGGCGTCACCAACGTGGCCTATAACTGCATCGACCGGCATCTCCACACCCGCGGCGACCAGGTCG
>NZ_JBVVAK010000249.1:0-8166 GCF_055792825.1 Microvirga sp. GN3 | reverse complement strand
AGCAGGTGCAGCCACTATGGCAGTTCGTCCCAGATTTGATCAATGAGCCGAGAGAGCGTCCAATGGGATCACCTGAACGGCTCGGCCGGAGCCATCAACAATCTCCAGGCGCCATCCCCGCCACCCGTCTGAACTTGTCGGCGCCTGGGCACGCAGCTCCTCGACTATTGCGCGACGATCTGGATCGGAGGATTCTCATCCTGATGGTTGCGCGGCACTGTCGCTTATGTCCATCCGAGTGCTCGCATGATTATCGTCGAGGTCGGGTCAGAACTTATCGACTACGAGATTGATGGCAACGATTTGAAAGAGATTTCACGTATGACTGCTGGGCCGGAGGATCTCACGAACCGTTTGAGCGTGGGCAGGAAGGTCGTCCGAGAGGGTGCTGTTGCTCTCTGGATCCGCTGGCCTTCTGTTTGAGGGCGAGCCTACTCCCAGAGAGCTGAGAAGAGGAGATAGCAGCTCGACACACTCATTGACTCCAGGAGCACGTACTCTTTCGATCTCTTCGGCGTGCGTGTGGGGGTAACGCTTATCGTGATTGCTGGGTGGGAGTCGTAGGATGCGCTCGTGCACGGCCTCGGGTCGATCCACCCTTGGCTACTATGGATCGCTTGGTTGCAGGGATTCCAGCACAGCCCTTTCCGGGACTATCGCTCGCGGCCGCAGGTGAGCGGCTCTTGCGGATCGCGCTCCCGTTCCTGTCCTCTGATTTTGCTGCCCTACAGGAGGCGTGCTCGTCGAGAAAAGCCCTGCAGACTGCAAAGTCTGTTGTGATCTCCGTTGGGCACTCCACACCGCGTTCTTCAGCCAATGCCCGCGCGTAGCGCACCATCGCTTCACTCGGCGGGCGAGAGTCATTCTGAGGCTTGTGTTCTCCTGCTTCCGATGATCGTGCCGGCGCATGCTGGTCGAGGAAGGCCCGGCAGATGGCGCCATTGCTCTTCAGACCACGAGGCAGCTTGAGTCCCTTGCGGCCCGCAAGGGACGTGGCAAAGGCAATCATTGCCTTGGTTGGTGGCTTCCCGGCCGAGGCAGTACTCGCTGGGACTGCCGTCGGATCAACGGCAACAGTCTGCGACTGCGCGATGGCTCCGATCAATTCCTGCACGCGGGCACGCGTCCGCTCCTGATAGGATGCGGCTCGCCGAACGGCCTCATTCCGTGTGCCGGCGCGCCCGATCTCCGCCAGGTCAGCCTCGAACATCGCTCGCCCGACAGGATCACCATAGCTGGGGAAGACACGACGCACGGCTGCAATGAATGCAAGCCCGATTTCCGTGACCTGGATTGGCGGATCCCTGCCCTTCAACAGGTCGACATACTGGCTCTTCTGGAGCTTCGGCAGGATCATGTCACGCGTCGCTGCCGTTCCGAGGCCCTTGGGTTCATTCGGGTTTGCCGGGTTCTCTAAGGCTGCCTTGAGTACCGGGTCTTCCACCTGATCAATGAGGCGCCCCATGACGACCGGCAACTCGCCGCGGGTGATCCGCCGCGGTGGCTCGGTTTGGGCGGTCTCGATCCGGACATCGGTTGCTGTCCCAGGCTCGCGGTCTCGGACGGGCGGCAGGCGTCCGGTGGTGGGCTCCTCGTCCGGCTTGGCCTTGCCCGGAACAGCCTCATTCTCCTCGTCAGCCTCGGCGCCATAGACGGCACGCCAGCCCGGCGATTTGATCACGCTGCCGCTGACCGAGAAGCGCTTCGGGCCAAGTGGTGTTGCGACCTGCACAGCGACGGTGGTGCGCGCATCGATGCCGTCGGGCAGGTGGGCCGCCAGGAAGCTCTTGGCCACCAGCTCCCAGAGGCGGAGATGATCCGCGCTGATGCTCCCCGGCTGGGGCACCTTGCGCAGTGGCACGATGGCGTGGTGCTCGCCCGGATCCTTGACGTAATGGCCCCTGCTGCCCTTGCGGAACACGAGGTCACCCGTGGCTGGTACGAGACTGGCAAGATCGGACAGGATGCCGACGACGCTCTCAATGGCCGTGCTGGCATCCCCTGTCTGACTCTCGGGCAGGTGCTCAGACTCGGTGCGGGGATAGGTCAGATAGCCCTGATCATACAGGTCCTGTGCCAGTTTCGCCGTATGTTGCGGATCCCAGCCGAACCGTTTGGCGCAGCGGCGGGCAAGGGTGTCCTTGGAGAACAGGCGAGGGGGTGGCCGGCGCACATCCTTCTGCTCGACACCTAGGGGCCCTGACCAGGAGGCAGCAGCCTGCTGGATCACCTCGGCCACTGGTCTGTCGAAGATCTTGTCCTTGGGGGCATGCCAAAGGGTGATCTCAGCACCGCCGCCCGTCGCGACTGTCAGAGCAATCTTGAAATAATCCTGCGGGACGAAGTCGCGGATGCGCTTCTCCAGATCAGCCAGGACTGCAAGCGTTGGCGTCTGCACACCACCAAAGCGCCAAGGCTCCCGGAACGCAGGCGGGCGCAGCCGCAGGGAGATGGCGCGGGTGCCATTGAGCCCGAGGTGGTAGTCCTCATATTGGCGGCACAGGGCCTCAAGGTAAGCCGCGTAATCCCGCTCGCCGGAATCGGGCTCCTTGGCCATCACCGCAAAGGCGCGGCGGATCGAAACCTCGTCGAGGGCCCCCAGCTTGAGACGGTCGACGCGACCTTTGTACCCGAGATGCTCAAGCACCTCCCAGGCGATCATTGACCCTTCGCGGCCCGGGTCGGTGGCGATGATCACCCGCTCCACGCCCTGAAGCGCCTGCTTGATCGCCTCGATCTTTGGTTTGTGCGACTGGCCGGAGCGGCTGGTGCCGTACGTGACTGGAATGCGCTCGAGCACGATCGGGAGCGTGTCGAAACGCCATGACTTCCATTCGTCCCGCACGGTGCCGGGCTCTTCTGCCGCCAGGAGGTGTCCCTCGGCCGAAACACAGATCGTGCTGGGCGATTTGAAGAAGCGCTGCAGCTGGCGCATGGCCGAGGGCTTCTCAAAGAAGAATAGCGTGCGCGATGCTGATGGAGCGGTCATGACCCGGGCCAGCTTGATCAGAACGAAAAGAGAACGTTACCTCCAGGACTGGAGCCGGTCAATGATTGGGGGTACTCCAGAGAAATGGTTCGCCAGCGCTCTTTTCAGGAAAAGGGGCAACCGCCAGATCAGAATTTGGGCGGAGCTAGTGACCCACTGTACCTTGGGAAACCAAGGGAAAAACAGCTGCCGGGGCTCTGATTCCGCGGTGTTCTAGACTCCACTGCGGATCATCCCTTGAACAGGCCCTCTCTGGCACAGGCTGGGGAGGGCCCTTTTACATTCAACAATCGGAATCGAGACTGGGTGCCTGACTGGCTGACGTAAATGCGACAGAATTCTCGCTTGCTCGACCTGCCGTCGGAAACGAGGTTGCCTCATGCTCAAACTCCTTCATCGCATCCAACAATGGTTTCGCCGGCGGCCTGCCGCTGCTGGCCTCACAGTGATTGAGTACGAGGCCGTGTCTCTGATTGCGTATGAGGGGGCGGCTTACGAGCGAGCGCGGGAGCAAGCAGAGTACTGTCTCGGACAAAGGAGTGAACCAGGCAGTCGGTTCAGAGGTCGCCGTTGAGGTGGCCCGTTGTATAGGTGTGCCGAATATGAGGGAGACCAAAAGGCAGCCGAGGTGAGTAGCCTACAGCACGTTGGTGGGTCGTGCCATTCAGCCGCAATTCTGGGAGCCCAGGTTTGCCTCGTGGCGAAATGTTTCGAAGTACAAGATCTCAGAACAAAACAAGAACACAATCTTTGTGCATGAGCTTAGCCGCTCTCCAGCTTCGCTCTCCCCGGCGAAACTCCAGGGCAGTAGAACAAGAGGGGGACAGAGCCATTCCGGCGGCTCTGGGCAGGTGCATGAACCAAATGGTCCGACCCGATCAGGTGGAAAGAGGTCAGCCTGTTGAGGCTCTCGCAGGCACGGTCGAGCGCGTCACGTTCCACAATGCCGAAAATGGATTTTGCGTGCTGCGGGTGCAGGCTCGCGGCAAACGCGACCTTGTGACGGTCGTGGGCCACGCCCCTGCTATTGGGGCGGGCGAGTGGGTGACCGCGACCGGGATCTGGTTCAGCGATCGGACCCATGGACTTCAGTTCAAGGCCAATGTGCTCAAAGCCACGCCTCCCATGGGCGTTGAGGGCATCGAAAAGTACCTTGCCTCAGGTCACATGCGCGGCATTGGGCCTGCCATGGCCAAACGCATCGTCGCTGCCTTCGGAGAGGCTACCTTCGAGATCATCGAGGCTAACCCGGAGCGATTGAAGGAAGTCTCTGGAATTGGGCCGTGGCGGGCTTCAAAGATTGTGGCGGGCTGGGCTGAGCAGAAGGCCGTACGGGAGATTATGATCTTCCTTCATGCGCACGGGGTCGGCACCGCCCGAGCAGTCCGCATCTTCAAGACCTATGGCCATGAGGCCATCAAGGTGATGACCGAGAACCCCTACCGGCTTGCTCGGGACGTGCGAGGGATCGGGTTCCGAACCGCAGACGCTATCGCGGCCAAGCTCGGGGTGGAGAAGACGTCACCCCACCGGCTCAGGGCCGGCGTCTCCTTCGCACTTCAGACGGCCACCGACGAGGGGCATTGCGGCCTTCCCATCGAGATGCTCATCACCTTGGCCCAGAAGCTGCTTGAGGTGGACGCAGCCCTGATCCGGGCTGCCGTGGCCGAGGAACTTCAGGGAGAGGATGTCTTGTCCGACACGGTCGAGGACGAGACCTGCATTTTCCTGAAGGGACTGCACGGGGCGGAACGCGCCATTGCTGAACGCTTGCTCGAACGCGCAAGCGGTGCACCACCTTGGCCAACGATTGATCTTGAGAAGGCCCTGCCGTGGGTTGAGGGCAAGACCGGCAAAATCCTGTCTCCCTCCCAGCGCGAGGCAGTGGGGCTGGTGCTCACTTCGAAGGTTGCGGTGATGACGGGTGGTCCTGGGGTGGGCAAGACCTCGACCCTCGATACTATCCTGCGCATCCTGGTGGCCAAGGGCATTCGGGTGATGCTGGCTGCGCCCACGGGCCGTGCCGCCAAACGCATGACCGAGCAGACCGGCTTGGAAGCTAAAACGATTCACCGGCTGCTGAAGATTGATCCCAAGCATGGTGGGTTCTCGCGCAATGAGGAGAACCTGCTCGACTGCGACCTGCTCGTGGTGGACGAGACCTCAATGGTCGACGTGCCACTGATAAATGCCCTGACCAAAGCCATCCCGGGTCATACTGGGTTGTTGCTGGTTGGCGACGTGGACCAGTTGCCTTCCGTCGGCTCGGGGCAGGTGCTGGCGGACATTATCGCCTCGGGGCGCATCCCAGTTGCCCGCCTGACCGAGGTGTTTCGGCAGGCGGCGGCGAGCCGGATCGTGGTGAACGCCCACAGAATCAACAAGGGCCAGATGCCCGAGCCGCCAAAGCCAGGAGAAGAAAGCGACTTCTACTTCGTCGAGATCGCCGATCCCGAGGAGGGCGTGCCGAAGATCATCCAGATGATCAAGGAGCGCATGCCGTGCCGCTTCGGACTCGATCCGATGAAGGATATCCAGGTGCTCTGTCCGATGAACCGAGGTGTGCTCGGAGCCCGCAACCTGAACATCCAGCTTCAAGAAGTGCTCAACCCCAACCCTCCCGCCAGAGTGGAGCGGTTCGGCTGGCGCTTCTCGCCGGGAGACCGGGTGATGGAGACGCAGAATGACTATGACCGGGAGGTGTTCAATGGCGATCTCGGCACGGTCGTGCGGATCGACGACGAAGAAGGTGCTCTGATCGCCTCGTTCGATGGCCGGGAAGTGTCTTATCCGTTCGGCGAACTCGACACCCTGGTGCCAGCCTACGCCACCACGATCCATAAATCACAGGGCTCGGAGTATCCCGCCGTCATCATCCCGGTTGTGACGCAGCATTTCACGATGCTGGCCCGCAACCTGCTCTACACGGGCGTGACACGAGGCAAGCGGCTGGTCGTGCTGGTCGGCCAGAAGAAGGCTGTCGCGATGGCTGTACGAGGTGGGCAGATGAAGAAGCGCTGGACGAAGCTGCGGGAGTGGTTGTCCGCAGCCTAAGACGTTCGGGCAGGGCTCGGTCTTGTGGACATTCTAACAGATGGCTTTGGGAGTAATTCAATTACGAGAATTGGGCAACACGCGGAGGAGCCCTGATGAAGCATGGAATGCTAGGTGAAGTGAACTTTCACAGTAGGTCACAATGCTTTGCCTGGGCTGAGTACAGCGTTGTGACTGCATCTCTCATCGCGGCCATTGCAGTTCTGGCTGGTTCTTAGAGCCCAAGTGAGGTTCTTGCCCAATGTGATGCTGGTCGGGTCAAGTTGCTCCCTCCACGTTGTGCATGATCAGTGCGGGTGAGAGCAGCTTCAATCTTCGGCGGCAAAGGCTGATGAATGATTTCAGTGTAGAGGGAGCGGAGGTCCTCGCCGATCGTTCGTAGAAGCTCCTCATCGGACATCATGGAAACCCGTCTGCCACCCCCGACGCTGCTTCCCATAGCCGCCTCCAAATCACCGCTTCAGTAGAAGTAGCGAAGCGTTGATGACGCGTTGGCCATCTTTTCAGGAGGTTGTGGATAACGGGCAGAATAGGCGGTTTCCTCGTATTCGCCTGTTGCCTGCCACGAACGCGACTTGTTTGCCGTGTCACGAACGGGATTGATCATGCCGAGACCTACACAGCATGCTCTCTGCCCCTGAATGAACGACTTCGTTTCTTTGCAGGAAGCGGTCGCCCCTTAGGACACGTTCTGCTCTTGATCCAACTGCGTTACAGTAGGCGAACCATCTCCGTCTGACAGGAGCCCGCATGAAGAAGGCACGTAAGCTCTATGAAAGCTCAAGCGGGGACCGCTGGTATCTGATCCGAGACCCTTCGGGTGCCTTGTTTATCCATCACGAGGCCAACGTGGCTTCTGGTGGATACGTGGAGCATGAGGACATCGCCACCTTCTTGAGTCGCGGCGCAGGTCCGGAGCAGCAGGAATTGCTACGCTTGATTGGAACCCTGGTCGAAGAGTAACCCACTCACGCGTGATCCGTTTGATGGGCTTGGGATCACGTTGGTGACCAAACAGTTAGGGTCCTCGGCCTGGATGATCACATGCTCTTGCTCGTTCTTGAGTGAAAGCCCCGGAGGCTGTCGAACCCAAGGGCAAAGGCCACGGTAAATCCGGCAGTAGGTGACGCGACAGCAAGAGCGACCCACAGGGACAGCGTCGGACAGGAACCGAAATTCGAGTGATGCATAGGCGCAGACCGGCTTAGGCAGATCAAGGCTGATTCAGCAGGCGCGTTAGCGCAGCGTCGGGCTGAGACTTTCCTGCATCTTACGCGGTCGGTACGCGTCACAGATTGAGCTGCCTCATTCTTGCGATCCCGTACTGAGAACCTAATGGCTGATCTCGATGAGGAGCACCAACCCGCGAGTGACCTCAAACATCGACTACGTGAAGGGGTTTAGCCTCGAACCGCCAGATCGAGTCTGCCATAGGCCTCCATCTCCAAATTTCGACTCAATGGGACTCCGGGACTTGGAAATATCAATCTGAAAATACCAACCGGCAGGTCGAGTCACCGCAACGCCTAACCCTCTGTTTTAAAGTTTGCTCCCAGAGTCATGCCATCGCCGGAATCAGTGCGAATGACGGAGGCTGGTTCGTCACATCCTGAGCCGTTACTACGCCCCTCCAGCGATTGCCCGGAAGATCGGCATCAGCCAGGCAAGCGGAATCGCAACAAACCACCGGAAAATGTTCAAGTCGACCCCTAACGATCTGCCAAGCATCGGCAGAAGAAAGATGATCCCAAGCAGGACCAGGAAGCCAAACCGCTCCAGCTTGGCAAATGGCCTTGCCAGGGCGTTGGGCAGAATGCTCAAGACGACGCGACCCCCGTCCAGGGGCGGCAGGGGAAACAGGTTGAAGATCGCTAGGACCAGGTTCAGCAGGATCGATTGAGAGAGTGTCTGAACCACCCAGGGTACGATCGCCCCCGGCAGCAGCCAGATAATCCGCAGGAGTCCTGCCGACGCAAAGGCGAGCAGAACATTCGCCAGCGGCCCGGCCATGGCGACAATCGCCATGTCGCGGCGCGGATGGCCCAGACGCGCGAACGCCACGGGGACGGGCTTCGCCCATCCAAACAGGAAAGGGGCCTTAGTCACAAAGAGGAGAGTTGGAA
>NZ_JBVVAK010000248.1:0-8328 GCF_055792825.1 Microvirga sp. GN3 | reverse complement strand
CGCCGGGATTGATCGTCTGGATCTTGATGCCGTACGGCGCCAGCTCCTGTTGCAGCGCCTCGGCGATCGATTCCAGCGCATGCTTGGTCGAGACATAGGTTCCCCAGTTGGCCGGCGTGAACAGCCCGCCCATGGACGAGGTGAAGACGACCTTGCCCCTCTTGCCCTCCGACACCCAGCGGCGCACGACACCCTGGGTGAGCACCAACGGCAGGAAGACGTTAACCTCATAGTTCTTGCGCACGAGCTCGATCGGGATTTCCCAGACCGGGCCAGCTTCGCCCATGCCGGCATTGTTCCAGAGCACGTCGAAGTCCCACGATTGCGCCTGGGCGATGTCATAGGGATCGGTCAGGTCGAGGCGCTCGACCCGGAAATTCTGGAGCCCCAGTGCCTTGGCCTCTTCGCGCAGCGGCGTCACCTGCGAGGAGACCTGGGTCGTGGCGATGATGGTGTGGCCGTTCTTGGCCATGCCGATGGCGGCGCCCTTGCCGAAGCCAGAGCCTGCGCCGGTGATGAGAATGGTCTTGGACATGGTATTTCCTTTCCTGGTTGAGCGATGGTGGTTGAGGGTTAGGGGTTCAGCGTGTGAGGCTTTCGAAGGCGGCGAGCGCGGCTTGCGCGACCTCGACGTCCTGCGCCACGGAGCCGCCGGACACGCCCAGGGCTCCGATGACCTCTCCATCCGGTCCCTTGAGCGGTATGCCGCCGCCGAAGGTGGCGAGGCCGCCATTCGTCAGCTGCAGGCCCTGCGCCGGGGCACCGGGCTTGCAGTATTCCCAGACGGCCTCGCTGTTGGCCTGAAACAGCACGGCCGTCGTGGCCTTGCGAACGGCGATGTCGATCGAGGCGAGAACCGCGCCGTCCATGCGCCGGAACGCCTTGAGATGGGTGCCGGCGTCGAGCACCGCGACGACAACGGGAAGCCCGAGCTCGCGAGCTTTGGCTTCCGCGCCATCGATGATGGCCTGCGCCTGATGAGAGGTGAGTTGCATGACATCGTTCTCCTGTCCGCGTCGTCTTGACGTGTGCAGGATCGACCGACGGCCGTTGCTACGCGAGTTCAGTGTCGTGAAATGCCGTAAAACGTTGTGAAGGCGCCGTGATCACGCGAGCAACATCTACCCGTGGACGTCTGTTGGCGTCCGCTATCGAGCGTCTTCGGGTGGCCGGTAGAGAGCATCGAGCAGGGCTTTGGCCGCCTTGAGATCCGCCGTCCCAAAACCTTAAGCGCGAATAGGTTTCCGCAGGCAGCTCACGCGCCCCGTCGCGGCGGCCGTGCCCGAACCATAGCCGGGCAAGGCTCATCGCCGTCCGCAGATGCCAGGACAGCGCTCCCTGGGCATCGGCGATGGCGATCGCTTCCCCGAAGCGAGCATTCCGCGCCCATTTCATCGCCCGCCTGCGCCAGCAAATCGCCGCGAACGCGCAGGAGCTTCGGCAGGTTGTAGACGCCGCTGCTTCGCCCCGTCGCGGTGGTCAGCTCCTCGATCGGGCCAATGCCTGGTCGAAGTGCCTGCGGGCAGCCAAGCCCTCCGCAAGGGTGCAGCTCAGCCAGACTGTGTCGTTCTCGTAACGCGCTGCTCGCCTTAGTCCTCGACCGTCTCCCATTCCCCCATCAGGTGAAATACGCTTGCGGAGCCGATGAGCGCCACCCACGCCGTCACCGGTCGGGATGCTCTATGTGAGCCGCCTCGCCCGTCTGATCGGGGAAGCCCATTTGCCACAGGGTTCTCGGGACGAGAATCGGAGCGTCGCGCGCTGCGGCCAGATTGCCGATTAGATGATGGGAGACGCCCAGCATCGAGTGAGCGGCGGCGATGGCGACGGGATCGATGAGTCCGTCGCGGCCGCCCAGCCGCCCGCGCTCGTTGGGGCGGCGCCGACGGCACCCTTCCGCTGGCGCAACTCACTTCTCGCCGATATAGGAGAGGCTGGGTGTCGGAACAGAGAACCACCCGCGGAGGGGCACATGAAAGCCTGTTTCCAGTCTCTTGTCCTTGTGTTTATCGCCTTGACGAGTGCGGCATCCGCTTACGCGCAATCGGACTACCCGACCAGAAATATACGTCTGCTTTTTGGCTTTTCCGCCGGCAATGACCTTGGAACTCGCATTGTGGCGGAAAAGCTCGCAGAGAGCCTTGGGATGCCGGTCACTGTAGAAAATGCCACAGGCGCAGCGGGCAATATCGCAGCAGATCAAACAGCTTACTCCGATCCAGATGGATATACGATCGGAATGTTGACTGGCGCAAATATCGTCCTACGCCCGCTGCTCTATAGCAGCATACCGTACGATCCTCTGAAAAAGCTCACCCCGGTTAGCCTGGCTTATCGTCTTCCAAACATCCTTGTTGTGAACAAAATCCTGGCAGCAGCCACACTCGGAGAGTTGGTCGAACGAGCACGCGCTGATCCTGGCGCGCTTACGTTTGGCCATCTGGGCAATGGATCAGTAACACATCTTTCAGGGGAACTGCTGAAGATCAAGGCAAACATCGACATCCGCGGTGTGCCCTATCGCGGTGCACCGGCCCTTCTTACGGACATCCTCGGCGGTCGGGTCGACATGGCGTTCCTTCCACCCTCAGCGGCCTTGCCACTCGTAAGGAGTGGTGACATTCGCGCACTCGCGAGTACGTCGCGAGCGCGCGAGGTCTTTGCCCCCGATCTGCCCACGGTTGCGGAAGCAGGATATCCGGATTTGGAGACGACAGTGTGGTTCGGCTTGTTCGTTCCCGCTGAAACGCCACCTCCGATCATTGGCCGACTCAGCAAGGAGGTCGAAACGGCTATGACGCTACCCGAGGTTCAGAAGCGGTTCACGGAAATTGGATTGGTTCCGATAGGTAGCACTCCATCAGAGTTCGATGAAGTCATTCAGCAGGAGAAGATATTCTGGAGCAAGCTGATTAATGAGGCGGGACTAAAGCCAATAAACTAGGCCGGCAATGGGAACAACAGGCTTTGGCTTATATGTCGGGCTCGTTGCGTAGAATAATCAACTGAATGATCTTCTCACCATATATTGTGAAATAGAAGGAAAGCACCAACGGGTCAGGCAAGCCCTGCTTGTCAAATTCTCCGTCGACATTCGCCGCCACAATTGCCGTGCAGTGCCGCTCCAGTACGCTGACAACATACATGGTCATGCGGTTTCCGACGATGTCGCGATCAGCCCAATCTCTAATTTCGGCCTTGCCTCTGTACTCTTGGAGCTGATCGTTGACAATCGCGTCGTCAGCGAAGGTCTCCAGCAACTTCTGGAGATCAAAGGTGTTTGTTGCCAAGACATAGGAGGCCACAGGAGCAGGCAATTCAGGCAAGACAGACCTTGTGATTGTGAGAGTGGAAACCTTCTCGTTTGAGACCGATAGCGTCCAGTCGAATTGCGTCACCCGATGGACACCATCCCCATCGACGCTGCTGATTATGACGGTCAGGACCGTCGCGTTGTTCCGACGGACCGCGTTTATTGGTTGCACAGTCATGCCGCTCTGAAAGAGGCGATCGCTCCAGTCGCAAATGCCTCCTCCGCGGTCGGCGCCCTCCCTATCGGCTATGACTGCGTCGTTGGCGAAAACGGCGAGAAGGGCTGGCCGATCGCGCCTTCGTAGTGCCTCAAGCAACTCGGCAATCGGGGACGGGAGCTTTGAAGGTGCCATGAGTCTCTTGGCCTAGGTTACGGGCATAACCCAAAGATATAGTAGTCACTCCGGGTCTCGGCGCGTTAAGTGTTGTGAATATTTGTAAGTGTGATGGCTGTGACGGCATGGGAGTACCAGGAAAGCTGAACAGCATGTGCGATGCTGAATGGCGCCGACCAGCTCAGAGCGCGTTCCGCAGGTTCGGAGCGCCGACGGACGGAGCCGAGGAGGACGCGTGCCTATCCACACGCCCTTCACCTCTACGATACTGGAGACTCGATATCCGCGGGCCAAGCTGAAGCATCTCGCAGCTTGAGCCGCGGCCTGAACCAGCATCGAGCTCGGGCCATAACTGGCGCTCCTACGAACATTGGGACACGATCTGGATTGAGACGCATAGAGAGCAATCGCACGCGGGCCGTGCACGGTGTAACATTCGGCCCTTTTCAACTTTTTGCGACGGAACGGCTCCTTGAGAAAGAGGGAGAACCTGTCCAGTTGGGAGGTCGCGCGCTTGATATCCTTATCGCACTGGTCATGCGGGCAGGCGATGTAGTCAGCAAGAATGAGTTGATCACGCGCGTTTGGTCTAATGTGATTGTGGATGAGAGCAGCCTTCGGGTCCACATTGCCGGATTGCGAAAGGCTCTCGGAGATGGAAGCTCGGGCACGCGCTATATCGTCAACGTTCCTGGCCGCGGATATTGTTTCGTTGCTCCCATCGTGCGTGGGGCTGAACCCGAAGCAACCCAACCTACCGCGCCTCGCGGCCCCGAGCCGTCTGCACGCCTTCCGCCCCGATTGACACGCATGGTCGGTCGTGACGAGCTAATAGGCGATCTATCAAAGCAAGTGATCGACAGACGGCTGGTCACCCTTCACGGTCCTGGCGGTATCGGCAAGACCACGATTGCTGTTGCGCTGGGCCATGCTCTTCTCTCCGATTTCGGCGGCGCCGTGTGCTTCGTCGATCTCGGACTGCTCAGCGACCCGGGTCTCGTGGCCGGCTCTCTCGCATCGGCACTGGGGCTGCCGGTTCAGTCGAGCGACCCAGCCTCGGCTGTTGTCAACTTCCTCCGCGACCGCCGGTTACTGCTTATTCTTGATAGCTGCGAACACGTCATCGGGCCTGTGGCTGACTTGGCCGAGCGCATCGTTCAGGAGGCGCCCCAGGTGTGCGTGGTCACAACGAGTCGGGAACTGTTGCGCATCGAGGGCGAGTACGTCCATCGGCTGCCCCCCCTGCAGAGCCCACCGGACGATGCCGAACTGAGCGCCGAGCAGACGCTCTCGTTTCCGGCCGCGCATCTCTTCGCCGAACGAGCAATCGCAGGCAATCATCAGTTTGAATTGACCGATGCGGATGCCCCGATTGTTGCAGAGATCTGCCGCAAGCTTGATGGTATCGCGCTCGCGATCGAGCTCGCCGCTGCGCGAGTAAGCACCCACGGTCTGCGCGAAACTGCTGCTCTTCTCGATAGGCGCATGAAATTACTCTGGCGCGGTCGGCGCACGGCGTCCCCCCGCCATCAGACAATGACAGCGATGCTTGATTGGAGCTACGATCTGATCACCGACCGCGAACAGACGGTGCTCCGCAGGCTCTCTGTTTTTGTCGGCACCTTTACGCTTGAGGCCGCTCAAGCAGTAGTGGCCGACGATACGCTTGATCCGTCAGATGTTATTGATGCCCTGGAGCAGTTGGCGGTCAAATCTCTCGTATCTACAGCAAGCGTGTCCGAAGCCTCAATGCGTTACCGGCTTCTCGACACGACGCGCGCCTACGCCCGTGCGAAGCTCGATGACTTAGGTGAGGCGCCGTCGATTAGTCTGCGCCACGCGCTCTATTGGCAGGGTCGTCTAGAGCGCGCTGACTCAAACGAAGCCATTATCGTTCACAACGACAAAGATGGCGTATTAGCGGAGGACCTTGGCAACATACGTGCCGCGCTGGAGTTCAGCTTTTCGAGCCACGGCGATGAAGGTCGTGGAATTGCGCTGGCTGCGGCCTCCGCGCCTTTGTTTACAAAGTTCTCCCTTTTGAGTGAATGCTTCCAGTGGACCGAGAAAGCGCTATCGGCACTTGGCGAGGGGGCGAGCGCCACCCAGTGCGAAATGGAACTCCAGGCCGCCTTCGGTCATTCGATGATGTTCACGAAGGGAAACAGTGACCGCGCTCTCGCTGCGCTCATGAGGGGTCTCAAGCTCGCGGAAGAATTGGAGGATCAGTTCTACCAGTTCAGGCTATTGAGCGATCTGCACATGTTTCGGCTCAGGACTGGAAAATATCAAGACACGCTCGCGCTGGCTAAGCGGGCTCGAGCAGTCGCCGATGAAATTGCTGATCCGATCGGATTGTCGGCCGCGCATAGGCTACTCAGCACCTCCCATCATCTCGTAGGCAACCAGGCCGAGGCACTGACTCATCTGGAGACTTGGCAGCCGCCTCCGTCGCAAGTCACGGACACAAGTGCTTTCAACGCTAGTCGCATTCCGCAGATCGGCTTAAGCCGGGTCTTGTGGTTGTTAGGCTATCCGGATCGGGCGGTTCGGGCTGTCAGAAGGGCCGATGAAGAAGCGATTAATATTCAAAGCCCGGTGCCGTTCTGCATCGTGACAATCTGGGGCGCGTCAGTATTTGGATGGCTCGGCGACTGGGACGCCGTCGACCAACGTGCAGATCGATTGATCGCGTATGCGACCAAGTACTGCTTGGACCCGCATATTGCGGTAGGCCGCGGTCTGAAAGGGACAGTATTAATCAACCGTGGGGAGATTGACCGTGGCATCGAGTTATTGCACGGGTCTCTATTGAAGCTGAGGGCCGATCATTACGAGCTATATGCCCCCAGTCTGTCTCAGGCTTTGGCCGAGGGGCTGGGCATAAGCGGACGCCTTGTTGAGGCCATGGCCGTAGTCAACGATACGATTGCAATCGTCAATTCAAATGGGGGTTCGTTTGATCTGCCGGAATTGCTGCGTATCAAAGGTACACTTTTGATGCAGATCGGGGACCATGCCGGGGCGGAAGAGAGTTTGCGCTCCGCAATTGATTTGGCCGAGCGACAATCGGCACTATCGCTGCAATTGCGCGCAGCGACTAGTCTTGCCCGTCTGAACGTGCATCGAGGACACTCGAACGAGGCACGGGAAATGCTTGCCGAGGTCTACGGTCGATTCGTTGAGGGCTTCGACACAGCCGATCTGCATGCGGCTAGGATGCTATTGGACGAAATTGGCCTACGGCAACTCTGGAGCAGGACTAAAGCTGACCCTGCGGCAAGCCCGTGAACCTGGCTCACAGTTCGTCCCGATCGAATCCTCCCGATCTGTGCCACCATACCATATTGTTGTTCCGCCCCTGGCTCAGTTCCGCCGATATTCTTGCGCGTTCGGGTGCCTTTCCGTGCTCGGAAAGGCACCCGGCGTGAAGAAAGATCAAGCGGCGGGCGGGAAGTCGGTTGAAACCGACAGCGGTCGCCATGCGGCGAGGATCTCCGCGTCCGAGACATGTTTGGCTTCGATCGCAGCGACCGTGTCGCTGCCAAGCGGGAGCCTCACCGGCGGGTTGGGAGCGTCGACGAAAGCCACAACGACCTCGGCGAGCTTGTCAGGATTGCCGGGCTGGTTGTGGCTGATCTGCGCCGCCTTCGCGCGCACCGCGCCAGCCGTCTCGGCATAGTCACTGATCTGGATCGGGCTCACGGAAAGCGAGGTCGCGTCGAGAAAATCGGTCCGGAAATACCCGGGCTCGATCGCGGTCACATGGATCCCCAGAGGGCTCAGTTCGGCGGCAAGTGCTTCCGTCAGGCCTTCCACGGCGAATTTCGTGGAGCAGTAGACGCCGAAGCCCGGTCCACTGGTATAACCGCCGATCGAGGAGAAGTTGAGGATCCGGCCTGAGCGCCGGCGGCGCATGTGGGGCAGCACCGCCCGCGTGACGGCGAGAAGGCCGAAGACATTCGTCCGATAAAGGGCTTCGATTTCCGCCCCGCTGGCCTCCTCGACGGCCCCGAGCAGTCCGTAGCCAGCGTTGTTGACCAGCACGTCGATCTGCCCGAACCGAGCAATGGCTTCCTTGACGGCCTGATGAGCCTGGGCCTCGTCGGTCACATCGAGGGCGACGGCAAGCAGATTGGGGCGGTCGCCGAAGCGATCGGTGATCGCTTGGGGATTGCGCGCCGAGGCGACCACCTGGTCACCCCGTGCCAACGCTTTTTCTACGACCAAAGCCCCGAAACCGCGGGATGCGCCGGTGATGAACCAAGTCCGCATGGGATCCTCCTTGCTAGCGTGCATCGCCCTAATCAGCGAGTGAGGATGTTTTACAAAGAGACGACCGATGAGATAATTGACTGGTTTTTCGCTGGGCTAGTGAGCCGAATTCAACAATGCGCACCATCTCACCCTCGGATCTGATGCCGTTTCTGGCGCTCGCGCGGCACCGGAGTTTCCGCCGCGCGGCTGATGAGATGGGCTGCACCCCCTCCGCCTTGAGCCATGCCCTGAAGTCGCTTGAGGAGCGGTTGGATCTGCGACTGTTCAACCGCACCACCCGTAGCGTCGCCCTCACGGAGGCGGGCGAGCGCTTGCTCGCCCGCATTGCTCCGGCCTTCCAGGACATCGACGCGGCCCTGGATGATCTCAACAGCCTGCGCGGGGCCCCTGTCGGCCGGCTGCG
>NZ_JBVVAK010000247.1:0-8337 GCF_055792825.1 Microvirga sp. GN3 | reverse complement strand
TGCGGCACCGGACCGTGCGCACGAAAGGCTCGCTGTCTCCAACGACCGCCCGGCTGACGGTCTTCAAGCTGCTGATGGCGGCCGCGAAAAGCTGGCGTCGGCTGATGGGCGAAAACCAGTTGCCGAAGGTGATCGCCGGTGTCAGGTTTAAGGACGGCACCGAGATCATTCCGATGCCGACAAACAGCGCCGCCTGATCGGCCCCGTCACCCAAAATCCGTCATAGCTCCCACCAAGTGCATAACGTTGCTGCGAATTCATGGAGTCGGCGGGATCATCATCGGCGCCGATGATGATCCCGCCGAATTTCTATTTTGAGCCGCTAAACCAAGGCATTGCGCAGCCCTCGCCAGGGTCAACCTTTGGTGCCGTTCCACATCCTGTAGATCACGGTACAATCTTCAAAAAGAAGGGAGTTGCACTCTGACTGGGTCTGGAGAACGACTATGGCCGACATTGGGACACGTCCAATCATCCTATGGGACACCCTCAAGCTCTCAGCCAAACCCTTGCTGGGTCGCTGTGATATTCTAGTGGTGGCTGACATGAAGGTTCAGGAGAGAGGGCGGAGGCATTCTGATGAGTACAGGATCAACTTTGAGCTAAACCGACATCATGGCCTCGTGGCCTATGACACTGAAGTGATGGAATCAACTGGGGCGGATGGTCCACACTGGAGGTATTCAGGGCGGCGTGATTTGGTTGTGGCAGTGAAGGATCGCTTCCTCACAACACAGCTCTACACCTACATGGCTGGTCAACTGGGCTGGACTCACAACCCAAGCGTTGAGCTAGTTAATGCACCTTTGGACCCATGAGCTAATCAACCAATCCGTCCTGGAACATCGCCCATCCAGGATGGTTTGTTTGTGCCTGGTGCAGTCAACTTAACGCCTTTACTTGCTCTTGCCGACGGTCTGGCGGGAACGAGGTACCGCATTTTCAACAGGTTCGACCGGCAGTTGGCAACCCAAAATGGCTGTTGCTTGGTTAAGTTGACGGTGCCCGTCAGCGCCACAATGGCGGTGCTGTCAGCGCAGTGGTCTCTCGTCGCTTGCCTTCGCCAAGCCGATTACGCCCAAAACCCCGCACATCGGGTGAGCTACATCCTTAGCGCAAGCGCCGCTCAACAGTTTGATATCGAGCCCCCTTGAAGGCTTGACCATATCTCAGGGATCTCATCCGGCTTCAGGGCAATTCCGCTCGCGGTCAGGAGATAGGTGGCCTTTCCGGCTGGGCACTCCTCTGTCATGGCCACTCGAAGATCCTCCCGAAGGGTCGGAAATCCCCTTCCGTCCTCCCACCTGGCAGACTCGCATAGATCCAGAACCCCTGGCCAATACTGAAGGCAAGCAGGAGCATCCAAGTCGCTTTTGATCAACATGACCGCCGCATGGGACGTGAGCAGTGTCTAGTTTCTCGCGCAATATCGCTAAAGTGAAGGGGTAAGCCGCAAGCTCAGGTCGCATCTGTCCAGTTTTTATGCACTTTATTTCGCGGGAGAACTCCGCCACCATACGACCGGAGACGCGTCAATGTCCGAGAGTGCGCAATCGGCAATGGAGATCGAACGGCGTGGCCAGGATGCAATAGCCTTCCAAGCCGGGCTGCCCCCAACAGACATCCGGAATGTCGACTACTTTCACAAGGTGGTCGATTGCCAATGGGCTTGCCCTGCCCATACGCCGGTTCCCGAATACATCAGGCTGATTGCAGCCGGTCGCTACACTGATGCCTATATGGTCAACTGGCATTCGAACGTCTTCCCCGGGATCCTGGGACGTACGTGTGATCGTCCGTGTGAGCCGGCCTGCCGGCGTGGCCGGGTCGAGTCGGAGCCTGTCGCGATCTGCCGCCTCAAGCGTGTCGCCGCCGACAACAAGGAGGACATCTCGTCTCTCCTGCCAGTTGCGCCATTAGAGAGAAACGGCAAACGGATCGCCCTGATTGGCGCTGGTCCCGCCTCGTTGACGGTCGCTCGTGATTTAGCGCCGCTCGGCTACGAGATTGTCCTCATCGATCGAGAGGAGCGAGGCGGCGGGATGATCCGCAGCCAGATCCCCCGATTTCGGCTGCCCGAGGCAGTGATCGACGAGGAAATCGGCTACATTGTCTTAATCGGGAACATCGAAACGCGGTATGGCGAACCGGTCGAGAGCCTACGAACTATCCTGGAGGACGGCTACGATGCCGTGTTTATCGGCACTGGCGCGCCACGCGGGCGCGACCTTGATCTCCCAGGTCGCTGGGAGGCCGCCGCGAACATTCATATCGGGATCGATTGGCTGTCCAACGTGTCCTTCGGCCATATTGATAAGATTGGCCGCCGGGTCGCCGTCCTTGGCGGCGGCAACACCGCCATGGACTGTTGCCGCACGGCCCGCCGCCTCGGGGGCGAGGACGTCAAGGTCGTGGTGCGCTCCGGCTTCGAGGAGATGAAGGCATCCCCCTGGGAAAAGGAAGACGCCATCCACGAGGGCATCCCGATCCTGAACTACCTTGTGCCGAAGGAATTCACTCATACGCAAGGTCAGCTCACCGGTGTGATCTTCGAAAGGGTGGCGGCCCGGAGGGATGCCAACGGCCGGCGTCAGCTGCTGCCCACCAAAGAGCCGGATATTCATATCGCGTGTGACGACGTTCTTATCGCAATCGGTCAGGAGAATGCCTTCCCCTGGATCGAGCGAGATCTCGGGCTCGAATTCGAACGCGGGGGTCTGCCAAGCGTTGATGCCCTCACGTATCAGTCGACCCTTCCGAACGTGTTCTTCGGCGGCGACGCGGCGTTCGGACCCAAGAACATCATTTGGGCTGTGGCCCATGGCCATGAGGCGGCAATCTCGATGGACCTCTTCTGCCAGGGCAAAAGTCTGAGCGACCGCCCGCCGCCCCGGACCAACCTCGCGTCACAGAAGATGGGCCTTCACGAGTGGTCCTACGACAACGAGATCTCCCTGGATCTCCGTTACAAAGTGCCGATGCGTGACCAAGCCATTGCGCTGAAGGACATCAAGGCCGAGGTGGAGCTCGGCTTTGATCGGGCGCTGGCCTATGCCGAAACGCAGCGTTGCCTGAACTGTGACGTCGAGACAGTGTTCACGCGGGACCTGTGCATTGAGTGCGACGCATGTGCCGATATTTGCCCGATGGACTGCATCACCTTCACCGTGAACGGCCCTGAGGAGGACTTACGGGGGCGCCTCACCGCACCGGCTCTCGATCGGGCTCAGGATCTGTATGTCTCCGATACCCTCACAACGGGCCGGGTCATGGTGAAGGATGAGGATGTCTGCCTTCATTGCGGTCTCTGTGCCGAGCGTTGTCCAACCGGTGCTTGGGACATGCAGAAGTTCGTGCTCGCTATGGCACATGCTTACGGAACCAAGACATGCCAGCACCGCGTCTAGAGAGTACGAACGACTTTGTTATCAAGTTCGCCAACGTCAATGGCTCGGGCTCCGCAAGTGCCAACCGGCTCTTTGCCCGCTCCTTTCTCCGGATGGGCGTACCCATCGCGTCGCGCAACATCTTCCCGTCCAACATCCAAGGTCTGCCGACCTGGTTTGAGGTTCGGGTGACCGAGGCCGGCCATCGTGGGCGTCGGGGCGGCGTTGATCTCATGGTCGCAATGAATCCGCAAACTTGGGACAAGGACGTCAGCGAGATCGAGCCGGGAGGCTACCTCTTCTATGATTCCACCCGACCGATGCCGCCTTCGAAGTTCCGGAGCGACATCAACGTTGTCGGCATGCCACTGACGGCGATCTGCAACGAGCGCTATACCGATTCGCGGCAGCGGCAACTGTTCAAGAACATCATCTATGTGGGTGCCCTCGGGTCACTCTTGGGGGTCGACATTGCCGAACTTGAGCGTCTCATCGCAGAGCAATTCCGTGGCAAGGACAAGCTCATCCCGCCAAATTATGAGGCGCTGCACCTCGGTCGCGATTATGCCGAAACGCACCTGAAGGGGAGTATTGGGCTCAGGGTACGTCGTGCTCAGGCGGTAGGCGACCGTATCTTTTTGGAGGGCAACGACGCTGCCGCGCTCGGAGCGGTTTACGGCGGCGCGACCGTGGCGGCCTGGTATCCCATCACGCCCTCGACATCACTTGCCGAGGCGTTCGCAAAGCACTGCCGAACGTTTCGCACGGATCCGGACACCGGCCGAAGCCGCTATGCGATACTTCAGGCCGAGGACGAATTGGCCTCGATCGGGATGGTGATCGGCGCTGCCTGGAACGGCGCCCGGGCCTTCACCGCAACCTCCGGTCCTGGCATCTCGCTGATGCAAGAGTTCCTGGGTCTTGCCTATTTCGCCGAGATCCCGGCCGTGATCTTCGACGTGCAGCGTGGAGGTCCCTCGACCGGGATGCCAACCCGGACCCAACAATCGGACATCTTGATCGCGGCTTACGCCTCCCATGGCGACACAAAGCATGTCCTGCTGTTCCCCAAAGATCCACGGGAGTGCTTTGAGTTCGGAGCCTTGGCGTTCGATCTCGCTGACCGGCTCCAGACGCCGATCTTCGTCATGCTGGATCTCGATATCGGCATGAACGAGTGGCTGTGCGAGCCTTTAACGTGGGATGACAGGCGCCAGCTCGACCGCGGCAAGGTGCTCACTGCCGAGGAACTCGAGGCAGGGCGCGAGTTCGGCCGCTACCTTGATGTGGATGGCGATGGAATCCCATACCGCACCTATCCCGGCACGCACCCAACCAAAGGGGCGTTCTTCACCCGGGGAACCTCCCGTGACCGCTATGCCCGGTATACCGAGGAGGGCGCCGCCTATGTCGACAATATGCAGCGCCTGCTGCGCAAGTTCGAGACAGCCAAGGCCTTGGTGCCGAAGCCGCTACGGAGGAACGTCCGACGCCCGACCCGCTACGGCGCGTTGTATTTCGGCTCGACGGCCCCAGCCATGCACGAGGCAGTCGCAGCCTTAGAGGCAAAGGGCATTGATCTTGACCTTATGCGTGTGCGCGCATTTCCGTTCAGCGACGAGGTGATCAACTTCGTTCTTGATCACGATCAGGTTTTCCTCATCGAGCAGAACCGAGACGCCCAGTTGCGGACACTCCTGATCAGTGAGGGAGCACTCGATCCAGCGCGCCTGATTTCGGTGCTGCACTACGACGGCACGCCGATTACGGCTCGCTTTATCATCGACGAGATCGCCAGACGCTGGGCAGTCCTGAACGGTAAAACCAGCCGGGAGGCCGCAGAATGACATACCTCGCAAAGCCCAAGTTGCGCCACCCGCATTTGGCCGAGAATGTCCTCGGCTACACGCATCGGGACTACGAAGGTGCGGTCTCCACCTTGTGCGCAGGCTGCGGTCACGACTCTATCTCTGCATCAATTATCCAGGCCTATTTTGAGCTTTCGATCCCACCGCACCGCGTAGCCAAATTGTCGGGGATCGGGTGCTCGTCGAAGACCCCCACTTACTTCCTGGGCGCCAGCCACGGCTTCAACTCGGTCCATGGCCGAATGCCGTCGGTTCTCACCGGGGCCGCGTTGGCAAACCGGGACCTCATTTACCTTGGAGTATCGGGAGACGGCGATTCGGCCTCGATCGGCTTGGGGCAATTCGCCCACTGTCTCCGGCGCGGGGTCAACATGACCTACATCGTCGAAAACAACGGCGTGTATGGCCTCACGAAGGGCCAGTTCTCTGCGACCGCGGACAAAGGCTCAAGATCAAAGAAGGGGGGCGGCAATCAGGATTCCTCGATCGATCTGGTGAGTATGGCGATTCTTCTCGGCGCTACCTTCGTGGCACGCAGCTTCTCCGGAGACAAGGCGCAACTCGTCCCACTGATCAAGGCCGCGATAGAACATCAAGGCGCCGCCTTCATCGACTGCATAAGCCCTTGCGTGGCGTTCAACAATCATCCCGATTCAACGAAAAGCTACGATTACGTTCGGGCACATAATGAGGCAGTTAACTACCTCGACGTGATCGAGGACCGCGATGCGATTACCGCAGATTATGCTCCCGGGAGCATTGAGACCGTGACCCAGCATGATGGCTCAGTTCTCAGGTTGCGCAAGCTCGAACCCGATTATGATCCGACCGACAAGCTGAAGGCGGTGACCTATCTGCAGGAGCATCAGGCGGCTGGCGAGATCGTCACAGGCCTGCTCTACGTGCACCCCGAGCCTGAGAGCCTGCACGACAGGCTTCATACGGTAACCGGTCCGTTGAATATACTCTCGACTTCGGAGCTCTGCCCTGGAAGCGCTGCTCTTGAGGATCTGAACGCCGCACGGAGATGAGCAAAGCGGCAGCAGGAGTGGGGTGTCTCAAACTTGTATTCGACTTACTGGGTCAATGAACAACTCCGTTTGACCTGACCGGGATTTTGAACCAGGCCCATTGAGAGCCTACTGCATGATTGTGGGTGTGGGTAGCTGCTGTGCGATGACCTCCAGAGTGACAGGTGCGGGCGGTTGGTAGCCGAGAGCGAAATGAGGCCGCACGCGGTTGTACAAAGCGACGACGGAACGCCCACAGGGCCGAAGAGCGGGAGGTTCTGTATCCGTGGCACCCCTGGGCCGGGTGCATCGTCCAGCTTGATGAGGTCGTCGAGAAGAGGGCTGGCGATTGTGCTCTCTGTCGCCACGATGGTGATCCGTCCCGCAGATTGGAACTCCCTCTCTGGATGTTCGACCGGGCCATGTGTGCGCCGATGCGGGTTGAGCTTGCTCCTCAGGTGGATATCGCCGCAATCCAGGCTTTGACGGCGCTGCTGGCGAATGTGTCGAAGCGAGCACCGTCGACTCCCACAGCTGCGACGGCAAACTGGATCTCTCACGACGGGAATCGGGGAGAGGCCAATGCGACGCCAGAGCAACCCTCATCATGTCCTTCGGTCCAGACCAGAGCAGTTCGACCTGTTTGCCCAGCCAAGCGACGGCGGCCAGCCGCGGATGCCAGACTGGCGAACTCTGACTGCGGAGACGCAGCAGGCGCTGACGAACCTGATGGTTCGCCTGATCCTCGAACACGTCCGTAACGACGGCCGTCCCGCGCATTGCTCCGGTCCACTGGGCTGCCGGATCCGAGGGCGAGACGAACTTTGGCTCGACATCAGTGGCCGCATCCCAGGCGGCTTCGTCCAGGGTGGCGAGGTACTCGCGCACAGCACGAGGGGCAGCGTCAGTATGGTCTTTGGCTTGCCAGTCGGAGCCTGCCAGGGAGCGCTGCTTGTTGGCATCGGCCTGGATCAGGCTGGCGACCACGGCAAAGCCTTCACCGCCGACCAGCCCCTCGCCGAGGCAGCGCTGCACCACCGCCTCGAACAGGTGACGGAACAGATCGCTCTCACGGAAGCGCCCATGCCGGTTCTTGGAGAAGGTGGAGTGATCCGGCACCTTAGCCTCCAAGCCCAAGCGGCAAAACCAGCGATACGCGAGATTGAGGTGCACCTCCTCACACAGGCGCCGCTCGGAGCGGATGCCGAGGCAGTAGCCGATCAGCAGCATGCGGATCATCAACTCGGGATCAACCGAGGGTCGGCCTGTGGTGCTGTAGAAGCCAGCCAGATGCTGGCGCAACCCGGAGCAGTCGACGAAGCGATCAATGCGCCGTAGCAGGTGATCGGAGGGGACGTGGTCCTCGAGCCGGAATGCGTAGAACAGGCTCTCCTGCATCACGAGACGCTCGCCCATCATGACCGGATCCTCCTGCTGAGAATGCACCATCAGGGAATCATGATCCACCGCCAATCACGACGACTTTTTCAACGAAATCGGCACGGGAAGGACCTTATCCGAATTTCCGCATAGGCGGGGTGAGCTGACCTTTACGCGGTTGCGCTCAAAGGCCGTGCTTGACCCATAGCGGCCCTTCACGTGGAGGTAAGTAGGTGCTTGCCTCTATCGAGCGTAAGGTCAGCAGTAGCCTCCCTCCGAGAGGCAGAGTCTTTAATCCGCGTCATTTCTTAAAACCTGTATGACGAGAGATACGGGACGAACAGTCCTATGCAGCGTACGCGGTCACTCGTAGAGACTGAGGCTTGGCCTGATCTAGCTAAAGCTCAATCAGCGCCTTGATGACGCCGGCGTCGAGTGTCGACCAACTCGGGACAAGGTCTGGAGCCTCATCGAGGCCGCCGCGGTGACTGGCAAGCGCAGCGACTGGAACCTGGCCGCTGCGCATAGCGTCGAGCACCATCTCAAAATCATGCCTCGTGGCATTACGACTGCCTAATGATCTTCACTAAAGACCTGCAACGGAGAGACCTGCGTGCCGAAAGAAGCTGGTAATGAGCTCAGGCCGTTGCTGCAGGCGGCCGAACTCGCGGCGGGCCAGGCGGTGCAAGTCGG
>NZ_JBVVAK010000246.1:0-8417 GCF_055792825.1 Microvirga sp. GN3 | reverse complement strand
GGCCAGCGCGGGAAATCGCTCCTCGATCGACTTGGACGGCATCGACGCCCCCAGACTCGCGGCCCGACCAGCTCAGCCGGATTCCAAGTAACATACATGAACAGGGTGCGCTCGAGGCGGCCGAGCTCACGCAATGCCCGTGCGAGCTGGCTGGGATTGCGGGAGGCCGCCAGCCGCTTGAGGATTGTTGAGGGAGCGACCGTCCGTGTTTGGATGGAGGCCGCCAGATGAAGCAGGTCATCCCAGTACTCCATGATCAGGCTGGTGTTGATCGGCACGCCGATATGCTCCTGGAGCGCAGGATAGGTCTCCGGCTTCTCGAACGTATGAAGCTTCCGATCCTTGAGATTACGAAGGCGCGGAGCAAATCTCCGGCCTGTCAGGGCAAAGAGACCAAAGACATGATCGCTCGCGCCACCTGTGTCCGTGAAGTGCTCCTGGATATCGAGCTCCGTCTCATGGTCGAACAGACCATCCAGCACGTAGGGAGCCTCGCTCTCGGTGGCGCTGATTGGCAGGATGCTGAAGTAGCCATACTGGTCGGATAAATGGCTGTAGAACTTCGAACCAGGTTCGCTGCCGTAATGCAGGTTGATGTCGCTGCGCTGACCTGCGCGGTCGCTGGCCTGGAAGAATTGTCCATCCGAAGAGGCCGTGGCGCCATCGCCCCACAAAGCGGCATGAGGGTGCTGGGCATGCTGGTCAGTGATGCAAGCCTGGGCTAGTTTGTACGTCTCAGGCCGGGTATGGAAGATCCGCTTCCAGGCGATTTCCTGCGGGCTCACCCCTTTCGAGGCGGACGCCCTGCGCCTGGCGCCGAGATTGGTCGCATCGGCCAGTACCCCGGCCAGCATGGCCGGAATGCTGCGCGGTGGATCCTGGGTACGGATGTGCGTGAACCGATCGGCAAACCCGGTCCAGGCATGAACCTCCATCAGGAGATCAGGCACCTCGATCAGCGGGTACATGTCGGCCAGTTCCCACTTCAACTCCTCGGCAGCGGTGGGCACGTCGCCGGGCAGAGGAGTAACGACGAGTTGCCCGGCCTCAAGCCGGACCCCTTCGAGCTTGCCGTTGCGGGCGCGATAGGCGAGCCGCTTGAGGTTGAAGTCGAGCGTCTGGCGGGCCTCGGAAAGGTAGGTGACGGCATCCTGCGGCACACCGAGCCCGAGATCATCCGAGGCTTTCAGGGCGGCGAAGGCGGGTTTCGGCATCAGCTGCTCGTCCATGGGCCGGAAGGCGTGGCTTCCCTCAACCCAGATGTCGCCGGAGCGCAACCGATCCCGAAGGGCAGCCAGTGTCGCGATCTCATAGAGGCGGCGATCCGGTTTGGCATCCATGAAGATCAGCTTACGACTCTTGGTGCTGAGATGCCCTACTGGCACCCGATCCGGCAATGTGCGCCGGTTTGTTGCATTCAGAGACCGAAGCGTCCCAACGGCTGCCAGCAGAGAGTCATGCCGGCGAGACGAGCAGAACGTAAACGCCTCCAGGAACCGCGCTGTGTACCTGCGGATGGTGTGGTAGCGCTCGGCTGCCAGCAGAAGTGGATTGGGGTCGGCGTCCCGCACCATCGCTTCGACTTCAGGCTGTACCTGTAACAGGCGCTTCCACCCGACTTCATCATCGAGAACGTCGATGGCACTCCGGCCTGTGTCATTGGCTATGACGAGTGCGCGCAGGGTGTCACGGAACAGGCGCAGCACCTTGGTGGTGTCTTGCTGCGCATTCACATAGCGCTGCTTTCGCCGCGCGTTGGCTCGCGCGAAGAGCCGGCCGATCAGCTTGTTGAACATCGTGACGGCCGCGTCTGTCAGCGCCTGTTCGAGGGTGATGGCTTGGGCCACAAGGGTGGCTCGTCGTCTGCGGGTGCCGAAGTCGGCCACCAGCCATGCGGGTGTGACGTCACTCTCTCGCACAATCTGGGTCCATCGCTCCGGATGAATCCGCGCCTGCCGCTGGGGGTCGATCGCCAGTGTGCGGACAAATGTCAGACGGTCCATGAGGCCGATTAGATTGTCGGCGCTAGGCGCATCTGGAGCTGATCGCAGCCATGCAAGCCGGGTCTGCTGGATTGCTGGATCAACAATGAGGAGGGTATCAAGGCTGTCGAGCTGATCCGGTGCTAATCCCTCCAGCAAGGCAGCTTCTGCCCTCTGACGGGCAATGGCGCGCCCGGCGATGCCGATCTTCTCGAGGGCAGCATCCGGCAAGAGCAGAACTCCCCGGCGGCGCAACTCGGTCACGATCGCAGTCATGATTGGTAGACCGCTTTCGGTTGCACTGGCTGCCTCGGCGGCGGCCAGAAGGGCCGCACGACGATCATCCCGCGTCGCAGTCCGGACACCCAGATACTGAGCCAGGCGGCGGCTGTGGGCAAAGCGTGTCCAGATCCGATGCCCATAGCGTGCGAAGGCGCCGGGATCGATCCCCAGTTGTTCCGCCACATAGGCGACCACTGCGGCAGGCGGGGTCTCGCCCGCGCCCGGGATCCTGCCTGGAAAGCGCATCAGGCAAAGTTGGATTGCATAACCGAGTTGATTATGAGGCCGCCGACGAGCCTCGGCCTGTAGGCGATCTTGCGCCGACAGCGTGTAGTGTCGGATCAGGCTTTCCTCATCGTCGGGTATGCCGAGCAGGGCTTGGCGTTCGTCAGGGGTCAGAAGCGTCCGGCGCGCCATACAGGGCCTCCCGTTCTTCAGCATCACCCGTTGTTAGGGCGAGCCTTAAAGGTGCGGAGTTCCGTTGGCCGGTATAGTTGCGCTCCGGTCTGTCCACATAATAGGTCGTGGGTATCGTTACCGTGGTGCCTCGAAGGAGCCTTTGAGCGCGACACGATCCTTGGAGATGTCGAGTATCCCAAGGCCTGCAAATGGGGCTCAATGCTGGCACAAGACGGTGGGTTGCCGGTTCGTTCTACCTTAGCGCTCAATCAGGAACACATCTTGCGCTGCCCCCAATTCGACGGATCTGGTGATGAGGGGTAGGTCCAAAGGATGTCCTGCAAGATGCTCTACGGCAGCATTGGCATACTAGAATTGCTATCCAGCACCCCTGGCGAGGTCATTCCTGCTGGAACCAGCATTTGGGACAGTGGCACCCGCGTTTATGTCTCCTATACGTCGAGCTGTCCCGCGACGATAACCGAAATTCTCGATGAATTTAGCTATGAGTTGCTCAGCCAGTTCGCCGTCGCCTGGCGCGAGACAAGGGTACCGCGCCTGTTGGGAGCAGGGTTTTTAAAGGGGTGCTCACGTGTTTCGCCGAGGGATCAATCTCTGTTGGTACCAGATCCTGCTACCAGGCGTAGGGAGGCGTCGGCTCTTGTGACTTTCGGTTTATCGAAGTTCAGGTTACCGAGCTTCCACGATTGGAGAACGACAACGGCTTCACCAATCGATTTGGGCTTCACACCTCCCTCAGCCGCACGCTGAATGCTCAATGTTTTGCTGCTCCAATCGAGGACCAGGCGGTCTTCCGGTCCAAACCCCACCTCGTCCCACAATTCACGCGGCACGCGGATGGAGGTGTAGAATCGGTCCGGGCGCTTGGCATCTGGAATGGACCGCACCACGACGGGCGCGGATACAGCCTTACCGGTACCATCCGCAGTCTGCTTCGAGCGTCTCTTGTGCCTCACCGGCGCTTTTGCCCCGGATGCCACCAGAAGCTCTGGTTCTGAACTGATTTCGACATCCTGCGGTTCGACAGAGGCAGTCTCTCGCGTGAGCGGTTCTTCAACGTGAGCCGTCTCTTCCACAGGCTGAGATGAGGTTTGGATCGTTCGGATCGCGCTGACAACATCCCGAAGGCCGCCAGAGATCCCTTCTGCGGATTGGGCCATCAGGGGTGGCAGACGTGCGATGGTCTCGATCTGCTGACTTCCAAGAGCCACCAGCTTGCTCACCTGTTCGGCCATGAGCTCCAGGGTGGAGCAAAGGCCTTTCAGATCCGCAGCCATCCCGGTCAGGGCCTGCTCTACCTCGCGTGGCAGGGCAGGGGCTGACACAGCCAGCTGGGACGTCTCCAAAGCGGATGCGCGAGGAGCCTGCACGGGCTTGGATCTGAAGACTTCCGCGGCGAGCGCTTCAGGCTTGCCCAAGTGGCGGGCCAGGATGTCAGCCGTGTCGCGGGACCGCTTGTCTGCTGGGACTGTCAGACGATCCGAATGGTTCGCAGCCTCTGGCGGCCTGTAGCGTCCAGCCTCGTGGAACGAGCGAGGCTGCTGAGTTTCGCGAGGCTTCGCCAGGCAAGCCGGGCACAGGTCATAGCTCCGATCGCGTCCGAGCAGCCATCCCCGATCCTTGAAGTAGCCTTTGACAAGCTCATCACTGGCAGGCTTGCTGGTCTCGTAGGTGTCCGGCTTGTGACACGCCGAGCATCGGGCGGTGAAACGGTACTTGGAGGGGGCTCCACCGGTACGGGTGATCTGCGGCTCGAACTGACGTGCGATGCCCGGCATCCTGCTGGTCCTTTAATGATGTTCAAAAGTTTTCTGAAGGCGCGAAGGTTGAAGGCTCCCGGCAGCCTTCAAGAAAATCATGACACAGAATTGGGAGGCGTTTAGCGCCTCCACTGCGGATTTCCAAGGTGCTGCGACTAAGCATTCTACCTGTCACCAATGCCATCCTGGCAGATAAGCGACCTCGCTGATGCTATCCAGGGTACCTTGCTGAGCTTCCTAAGAAACCTTGCCGTTAGCGACCCATGTCGCACTGAGGTCTCGAACAAGGCCCGATCTGACGGTCGTAGAGAGAGCAGGTGATGGAAGTCTTTGCTGGACCGCCAGGTAAGAGGTGCAGCCTGCGTATCTTGATCAGATGACGTCCGCATACTCGCTGAGTTCTGCAACAGTCTTTGGTAAGCCTTGTGCCTCAAGAATAGCGAGGTAATCCGCTGCGGTCTTTGGAGGATTTCTCAGGCGGGCACGGCAGTTCTTCGCTGCAATCACAACGCCAGCGTGGTTCAACCCGAACTGATAATGCAGAAAGTCATCAGGGTGCTGGAGCTCGATGTTGTATTTTTGAAGGGTCCCAACCGGAAAGTCCTTTAGGTTGAAGGTGACGATGGCATCGGATGCTGAGGCAATGGCTGCCGCCAGCACATGTCTGTCATCAGGGTCTGGGAGCTGAAGGCCCTCAATGAGTTCTTCGTAATCCTCAACAAGGCAATCAAGCACGGCTTGGTTCATGAGGTCTCGGGTCCGCTCCAGCTGTGAGGGGGTCAGGTCCGGCCGTTGCTTGAGGACATTGCGTATCCACTCATCATGGATACGCAATGTCCATTTGGCGCGAAACAGACGCGCGGCCGCAAGCTCAATAAGGAAATCCCGCAGCGGCGCAGGGTAAAGGACACACGCATCGAGCAGGACTGTATAACTGGACGTCTTAATAGCCCATCCCCAGTTCCTGGGACTGAGCTGCAAGCTCGTCCATGGCTGCACCGCGCGCCTCCTCGGCCTGCTTTCTGAAGACTTCCAAGTCGCTGAACTTCACCCGTCGATGCGTGCCCACCATCCGAAACGGGATTTTCCCGTCGTTGAGGAGTTTGACCAGATAGGGTCGTGAGACATTGAGATGGTCTGCGGCCTCTTGGGTGGTTAGCTCTGCATGAACAGGGATGATGGTGACAGCATTCCCTTGCGCCATCTCTGTGAGCAGATGATGCAACAGGTGCGTTGCTGCCCGAGGCAGTGTCAGAACCTTTCCATCATCGAGCTGCACCTTGAGGTTCGCGTCAGCATGCCTGAACGCTGCGAGCATGCGACTGGCTTGGAGCGCCAGTTCCGCATCCTGCGGACTCGGCAGAACAGGTCGTTCGAGCAATGTCGTCATAGCAGGCTCCCTCAGCTCAGAACGTGATATAGCACCCGTCATGATAACTGCAATATTCGAAATAAACGAAATATCCGAAATAGTCATGAACAACGGTCGTGGTTGCCCTTGGTTCCCGGCAGAGGGGTGCTGCTCCGGTTCTACGACAGCAGGAGGAGAGTGGCCTCAACACAGCTCTGAGTAGATCAAGGCCCGAGCGGATACCGCTGGAGCATATCATATTTTGGACGTTATAACATTTCGCATAACAAACATTTTGACAAGAAGTCTGCAGCCGGTGCCGTGGCAGGATCCTCTCACAGGAGGATCTCATGCGGACCAATCAGCGGCTGGCTCAGCTCTGGCAACCGAGCTCGGGGCCTTGGCCGGTACTATCGACACCTACATCGACGATCTGAACTGCTACCTGGTTTGGCTCGACGAGAACAGCTTCAGCCTGGACGATATCGGTTTTGAGCAGATATGGCTCCACAGTCCATTCCTATTAGGGAGGATCGGGCGCTGTAATGATTCCAGGGACATATTTCATCATCGATTCCGGCGCTTTGGACATGGGCAACCGATCATATCTTGCGCCACGCCATCCCCATCGAAGGCGGAAGCCTGAATCACATAGCCTGTCTCGGCATCGGCCCCGTTGATGTCCTGCAGTTGCTCGAACTTCACATCGGATGCGATCAGCGTCAAGCGCGAGGCCTGGCGGGGCATGTGGATAGAGGGGCGCGGCTTCTTGTTGTCCCGATCAGCGACGTTGCCATCGGGCATGGTGCTATCGAACATGCGCCTGATAGTATTTTTGATAAGAAGTCGGTGATTTGATGCTGGCGACGATACGCGGTGACCTTTGAGCCTCTGGGCTGCCGGCCGCACGAGCAACACTGCGAGAAGACGAGCCCTGGTCGTGTCGCGCCAATGGCTCTTAATGATTGAGTCACGAGAATAACCTTATCCTTAGCGTCTCTAAGGCCCGTGTGATGAGCATGTCGGCCCGTCTATTCTGACCCATGAAGGCAGTTGCCTCAGTCGTTGACGTTTCGTTATTGCAGGAGTTCCCATGATCCGGACCTTGGCACCGTTGTTTGGTAACTGGCAGCGGGCTGTGACCGTTATTCTCGGGTTGGGAGCCACTGCAGGATGGGGCATGCTTGCGGTCTCGAGCCAATCCGCGGCTGAAACCGAACGGCAGTTGCAGGAGCGAATCGCCACACTCCAAGACGGCCAAAAGCAGTTGTTGCTGGAGCGGGACCGATCCCAAGTTGCAACCGCGGAACTGGCTCGGCTGCGCATTCAGCTCAGTTCAGCCCAGGATGAGATCGCTCGTCTTGCCCAGAGCCGAACTCAGGCTCAGTTGAAGGTTCCCGCGGACCGGCTGCCGCTTGATGCAAGTTCATCCCCGGCCCGTCTGTCGCAGAACAGCGTATCCCAGACCGGCTCCGTCCGGAGCTTGCCTCCAACTCCGCCGCAGGCGCCACCCCGTCCGGCGCAAGCAGCGCCTACGAAACAAGGTGGTGTCATGGTCGTTCAGGCTGGCGACAGAAAGCGGCAGGAACCGGAGCAGGCTCTAGTCTTGAAGCCTGGAGGATAGGCCTTCAGGCTTTGTCGAGAGCCAGCGTTGAGCTTGCCGACGCTCTTGAGACGCATCCGGGCCATGAGAGGCTGCACTCACTGGTCGATTATACCGCCACCCGGCTCGGGGACGAGGCGCTGGATGACCCCATCTGGGCTTCGCTCGACTGCGTCGTCAATCCATCCGATGCCTAACAATAGCATACAGGGAACCGGCCCGAGATTGCGTCCATTCTCCAGCGCGGAGGGCCAGCGCCGTGAGCCGTCGAAACCGCGCGTAGGACAAGTACGGTCAGCGCTTCTGCGACGGTGATGAGGCTTATGCGGCTGTCCGGTTGAACCACCGGCTGATCAGGCTCGGCCTTTCGGCTGCGACGATGACACTATCCACGCCGGTCAGTCTCCGCGCCGCTTCAAGGTAGGCCTGAGCCGGTGCACTGCCCGGACTGCCCAGGGTCACCGGGGCGCCAACATTGGAACTCAGAAGCACTTCTCCACTCTCTGGGATGATGCCCAGAAGCGGGATGGCCAGGATCTCCAGCACGTTCTCCACCGTCATGATTTCACCGCGCCGGGCTCGGGACGGATCATAGCGAGTGAGAAGCAAATGCTTGTCGATGCGCTGTCCCCGCTCGGCCCTGGCCGTCTTGGCATCGAGCATGCCGATGATGCGGTCGGCATCGCGGATCGAGGATACCTCGGGATTGACCACAACGACAGCCACATCTGCATGCCGCATCGCCAGGGTTGCTCCTTTTTCGATCCCGGCCGGACTGTCGCAGATCACCCAATCGAACTGCTGCCGCAGCTCAGTGATGACGCTCGCGACCCCATCTTCGGTCAGGCTGTCCTTGTCGCGGCTCTGCGACGCTGCCAGGAGAGCCAGCCTGTCGAGGCGCTTGTCGCGGATGAGCGCCTGTGCGAGCTTGGCCTCGTCTCTGATGACATTGATCAGGTCGAAGACCACCCGTCGCTCGGCCCCCATGACCAAGTCCAGATTGCGCAGGCCGACATCAA
>NZ_JBVVAK010000245.1:0-8510 GCF_055792825.1 Microvirga sp. GN3 | reverse complement strand
TAGTCACGGCGGTCAATGGCGAGCCAGTGGCCGATGCCCGCGAACTGTCGCGCAGGATCGCCGCGCTCCAGCCCGGCAACAGGGTTGAGCTGACGTACTTCCGTGGCGGCCAGCAACAGACGGCAAGCGTCAAGCTTGTGACCCAGCCGGAGGAGAAAACGGCCCAGGCCGAGACGCCTCCGGATCATGGCTCGCAGCTTGGCCTGCGGCTTGCGCCAGCATCGTCTGTGCCTGGCGCAGGCGACAAAGGTGTCGTCGTGGTTGGCGTCGACCCGTCGGGCACGGCTGCCGCCAAGGGTATCAAAGAGGGTGATGTGATTCTCGAAGTGGGCGGTCAGGCGGTCTCGAACCCGGCCGAGGTCAAGGCCGACCTTGCCAAGGCTCAGAAGGAGAGCAAGAAGATCGTTCTCCTTCGGGTCAAGAGCCAGGAGGGTACACGTTTCGTCGCCATCAGCATGGGGAGTGCGGGCTGAGGCGATCTTGGGAATGTCGCGGAAACTTCTGCTACCCGAATTGGGGCCATCGCGTGCTTGATACAGCAGCTTCGGTGAGCTTCGGGAAGGACACGACCATGGCGAAACGGTCGCGCCTAACTTCACCGCTCTTGGGCGCCGAGAATGCCAACCACCGCTGTGGCACTAACCCGCTGGCTCAACCAAGCTCGTCGCGATGGCGACAGCCCCGTTTCATGAGCCCCACCTTCGCTGACATTAGCCAGGGCCGTGTGATGCGGCTCTTCTATCTCACAAAATCAGAGGCATTATGAGGCACGCCAATGTCTATGCTCCTATGCTCGGATCCTGAACAAGCCCGACTTGATCATGCCCCTATATTATCTTCACATCCGGAATAGGAATAAGCTTGCGCTGGACTCGGAAGGCATAGAACTGCCTGACATTGATGCAGCCGTTTCAGAAGCCCTAAGCGTGGCGCGGGAGCTCTTGAGCGAAGTGCCCGACCTCGGAAGAAATGCGAGCATCGAGATCGCTGACAGAACAGGCCAAACAGTCCTCACTGTCCCGTTCTCGGACGCAATCGACCCGCGGCGCTGAAGGAGTGAGGCGCCTCTGCAGGTTCAGCTGGAGGAGAGCTACTTCGTAGGCAGGACATTTATGCGTGACCCGGTTGGCTCGAGCGGCATTTTGCTTCTTCAGAAGCCTGGAGAGCATGAGGAGTTGTGGGGCAATTTGGCGGCTGCTCGACTCTGATCCCAGGTACTGTCGTTCATCATGCCGGGGTACCAGTGCTCAAATGCGCCACCTAGCGAGCCATCCGGGGTCCTGGCCCGCGTCTGCAAGAGCAGATGAGCCCCGCGCCGGCTCCACCGCATCTGTTGCTTCTTGGCAAAGCGCTTGCTGATAACCGCGTTCACTGTCGCCTCAACGAAAGCCGAGGAGATCCGCTCGCCGGACCGGTAGCGCTCGCCATAGTTGATTAGGCTCGCTTCATTGCTGGCGATGTAAACCTGGAACTCCCGCATCGCCGTCCTGAACTTGCGCAGGTTGGGGTAGCCACTGTCGAGACCTTCGAGGTCGAGGAGCAGATCCTCGATGGCCTCCCGAGCGCGGTACGTGTTGCCGTGCCAGAGGAACCACTTGATCCGGCGCAGTTCATCCAGAGCCACCATTCCAGCTTCCTTGTCATGGTGCACCAGACCCTGAGCAAACTGGCGTAGGACCGTGATCCGCATGGTGATGTGGAACCAGTCAAGCACGTGCTCGCTGCACGGGCTGATCCGCTCGGCAAGCGCGCGGATTTCCTCACCACCATCCGTGATAAAGGTCAGATCCTGATTGGCCTGGAACCCTTGGCGCCTGAGATGATCGATGATGCGGCGCTGCGGCTTGCGATCATAGCCATGAACGAAGCCGATATAGCGGGCATCTCCCTCTTCGGGCATGGACCGGCCGACGATCAGTTCGAAGTTCCTCTTTCTGTCGCGCCAGTCGCGGATGTAGCCACCGTCCAAGCCAATGACCATCCGTCCATCGGGAATCGGCAGATCCTCCCAATCGCGAGGGTCTGTGCCCTCCGAAAACGAGGTCCGCTGCTCAGCCAGATCGCTCTCCATCCGCTCAGCGGCTCGCAGGACATGCTGACGTACCGTCGTTGCGTTGACACCGCTCCCGATAGGAAGCACGTCGGCCAGGAGATCGGCGGCTGCCGCATAGGGCACGAGCGAGGCCCAGCGGGTCTCGAGATACAGACGCTCCGGCGCAACCTGGTCGGGGAGCAACTGCTTCAGTGGCGAGATCGTTGCCGGACCGTTGGTCTGCCGCTCTTTGGGAACGTAGAAGCGTGGGCTCTTGAGCTGGACATCGCCGAGTAAGGTCCGGAAGGTGATTGGGGAGCTGCCCTTGCACCGGAGCTTGCGACCACTGATCGCGCAGTGCCGATGTCTCTCGAGCCAACCATTGACCTGAACCTCGACGATCCGCTGCTGAGCGGCCGCCAGCAGGGTCTTACTCTCGGCCAGAGACAAGCCCAGATCTTCGGCCCGCTCGGTGATCTTCGTCAGCGCTGCGATCTCCTGCGTGGTGCCAACGGTACCGTCGTCATCGACGATCTGAAGTGAAGCATGATCCTGACCTGCATGGCCCTCTCCGTACGCTAGCGGGAGGTCTCAAGCACCGACTTCAGATCAACGGGATCTGTGGCCTCACCACTGTTGATGCATGAGGTCAAGGTACTCAGCCTTGCTTAGTCGAACGTTGACGTCCTTGCGGGAGAACGGCTTGCCCTGCCAACCTTGGTACCCTTCAAGGCGCACCAGAGCCTCCCGAACGTCGTTGATCTCCTCAGCGTCGATGGAAGCGCATGTGCTTCGCTTCAAAGCGAGCTGATCAACGAAATCGGTCAGGGCGGCGAAATCATCTCCAGGTTCTGGAGCGGTCCAGGCCCCGCGCCGCGCTAGGAAGCCGGCCACGCCGCCGCAATCCTCTGGCGGGCAAGCCTCCTGACCATCCAGGCAAAAGGGATAGGTTGTCTGGGGGTCAGCCTCATGCCGGCTCTCGAGGCGCACCTCGTGCCCCCATGGACCGTTGAGGTCGTACTCATAGCGAAAGCGAGTGCCCAGGCGAAGCCGAAGCTCGGAGAGCGGAACATCGGGAGACCGGGCCGCCAGCTCCAGGGAGCCGAACCGCCGGGCCCGGAGCATGAACTGGAACAGGTGTATGCTCTCCCAGCCCATCGCCACCTGAAAGACACCATGTAACTCCCGCAGCGTCATGCTGACCGGGACCTGAACCCGCCGCCAGATCATGGGGCTGATCCCAAGCAGCCAGATTCTGAACTGCAGAATCTCTGGAGGATCGGGTGCCTCGCGTTCGGATGGGGTGCGCTTTGGCAAATGAAGGTGTCCCGCAGTCTTGTTTCGTCTGGCCGGAAACCTTGTACAGCTGGCCCGTTATCAAACTGCCCCACAACTCCTCATGCTCTCCAATCAACAACCAATCTGAATAGCCGAGCTTGAAAAACGCGAATCATGGACTCTATTCTGTTCCAGTCGGCTTAATTCAGCGATCTATCCGGATAGCGTGTGGGGCATGCGGACCGTCTTACCGCCCTTCCCCTTTCAATAGTCAGCCTGAGCCGATGTGAGTGCATCGGGGCGGGAGTTCAGGAGTCTCTCTTTTGGCTACGCTGAAGCAATTCGAAGAAGCGCTGCGCGCCCAAGGCATGCATATGGCCCTGGCCATCCTGGAGAAGATGCGCAAGGAGGAGAAGAAGTCGCGGTCGATTGCACCCGCCCGTCGGGTGTCCGGGCGCAAGATGACGCCGGACCTCGCCCGAAAAGTCCTCGAGCTTCATAACACCACTGACATGACTCAGCAGGAGATTGCTTTCCGGCTTGGGGTTAATCAGGGGCGCGTGAACGAAGTCATTCGCCGAGGGAAATGGTTGACCGAAGATCCGAATTCCGAAGAAGCGCAAGCACGGGACAAGGCAAAAGCCCGGATGAAGCGGATGCAATCCGAGGACACGCCGATTCCACGTAAGCAGCCCGTAACTGTGAGTGCTGAGGAAGCGCCAAAGAAGCCTAAGGCGAAGCCGTCTAATCCGGCGCAGTTGTCGATCGACGACTTTCTCAAAGTTTCGAGCGATTGAATGGAATCGTGTGTCAGTGGGACCCGGCCCCGCTGCTTACGATCAGGTCAAGCCGCTGCAGATCGGCATGGTGCATCAGCAGCACGCCGTTCTTATGCGCGAGTTGGTGAGCTGACCTGGTGAAGACCGAATTGGTAACAACCACTGCGTAAGGTGCATCCTGAAAGGCGGCAGCGGCATAGGCTTCCTGAACAGCCTTATTACCGACGGTGCCGTTGTAGAATTTGCACTGGATCACAACTCGCCTGTCGTTCTTCTCCGCGATGATGTCGGCGCCCTGGTCGCCTGATCCGGGAGTAAGCGTAGCATGCCAACCTGCCTCCTGCAGGACATCCCGGCAGTAGAGCTCAAATTCCCGGCCAGTCATCGCATCATCGAATTCGACCGCTGGCTCAGCGGGCTGGTATCGGTCGATGATCCGGTTGATCCGTGTCCTGAGGCGGCTCAGGTGCCCCTTCGGGTCATTGGCGAGCAGATGGTCGATCTTCCTGCGCTGAAACTCCGGCAGGAGCGTCTTTTTGATGAAGGTGGTGAGGTGCTTGCCCCAGGTGTCTTCTGACACGTTCCCATACTCGTCTGGCGACAGCATATGGGCGCGCTTGGTTGCCAGGGTACGAATGTGTTTCAAGGCCGCCCGGTCTGTCAGATCATACATCAGCAGAAGCGAGTGGACCTTTGTCAGACGCAAGAAGATCAGAATTCCCAACATTGACCACGCAGCAACTGGCTGGAGGTACAAGCCGATGAGGAAGGCCGCAATGAGCGCGAGGCTGAAACCCTTATGTCTCCACAGGTACCGAAACATTCCCTTTTCCCGCGGCGAGTGGCTATCGTCGATATGACTGAAAATCATCTCGATAGCTGAGTGGAGTTACCATCGGCTTCGCAAAGAAATAACCGGTCGGGAACTCACAGGAATATTTCGGTAGCTACTGTTTAGTAATCCGGGTTCTGTCGAGGATTTGACCGGCAAACTCTCGCAACTCCTCTGCGGTGCTTGTCTCGTCCCTCTGAATGACGAAAAGCCCGGTATGCAGCAGGATCATCAACTCCCGAACTTGCCGTGCTTCGCCGTCGGCGGCTGGCATGGCTTCCACCATCTTGGCTCTCATGATTGCGGCATCGCGATCCAGGATTTCCATAAGACGGGTGGTCACTGCGTCTCCTTTCGGTGGCGTGTCCGAGGGGTAGACCAGTTCAAATAGTTCGCCTCGTCGGATTGATAATATGCAGGCGCAGGAACGTCCAATCACTCAGGCATTGATGCCGAATGCAATACAATAGCCGTAACACGCATGATTTGCTTACGCGCGTGACTGCATTAACGCCACCTGAGATTGACCCAGCTGAATGCAAAGTTGCCAAATCGGACAATGACGCAAAGCAATCCGGTATGGCGTTTACTCACTAACAGCATTGGTGGCTCATGGTTTGGCGCGGTGCTCTGTTGCCTGAATGAAAGGATGCGCTCGCAGCCAGCATTCCATGGGAGCGTCACAGTGTCAGTTGACCCCATTTCAGTAACTTGGACGAGACCCAACTTTCTCCACTTCCGTAAGGGTCACCAGCTGCACTTCGAGGGACCTGAGTGCGTAGGTTACAGAAGGCGCTCGATGACATTCTGATCGGCCAAGCGCTTTGTGCGGATGCGGCGAAGTTTTTCCTTCTTGATCGGATCGGAAGGGACGAAACCATTTGGATCACTGCCGACAACGGCTCGATAATCCGCGATATTCTCATTGGCGCGACGCAAGGAACGCGATGTTTCCTCAACAAAGGTCTCAGAGACCGTGATGGTATACTTGATATCGACCTTGCGTTTACCCTCGGCGATGTCGTTGCATTGAAGCTCCTTGATAACGCCGTCAGCTTTGAGGTTCTCCATGCCTTCCGTGATGCGGCGCATTGCGTCACGCGGACGCTTGGTTGAAAGGGCCGACCCGTCAATGACCTCATGGGCATAGATCACGTGCATGTGCGGGTTCATGCGATGATAAAGCACATCATGATTGAGCCGCATGTAAATCCAACGTTCGATCGGCCCACGCATCTTCATGACGGCTTCGTAGTTCATCTGGCGGAAGTCCAGGTGCATCATGGCTTGCGAGACGAGCCAATTGAACTGGACCGTCGATTTAGCCCGCTCCTTGCCCCTGTTGGCGAATGCAAGCTGGGGGAAGGCAGCGCTCGAGATCACGCGTTCATGGATCTCGCCATCACCCCCGACATCAGTTCGAATGATTTCGACGGTAGACTGGTGAAGGATGGTGAGCGCCTCGACGATCTCGTAGTAGCTGTACGTGTGACCGGTTCGGGCGAGCTCAGCCTTTACCTCGTTGATGCTGAACGAGACATTGACCTCGTCCTTAGCGCTGAGGCTGATCCGGTTACGCATCGCGGCGATGCGGCGGATAACCCATTCGACTAGTCGCTCGCGCTCGCCAGGATACTGCTCGCTTTCTTTGCCGTTCTTGTCCTTGATACGGGCTGGCTTGAGGGTGACCTGATAGACCTTGCCCGCGAGCGTGAATGTCCGTTCCAAGGTCTTCAGGTATTTCCCGTCCTTGAGATCGTCGGAGGCGCGGGAGGGAATGGAACGAGGAGCCACGTCCCATAAGGAGATCGTATTAGTGATTCCGGGTTCTTCTACCACCCACAGCTCGCCTTGCAGGCTTTCGTGGATGATGGTCCTGGGCTTCAGAGCCTTCGACATGATGCGTCTCCTCGCCGGTCAAGGTACTTAGGACTTCAAACCATACAATGCTAAATCGCTTAACCACCTGCATTTGCTGCGGCACATGGTAGGTCTGAGCCGCACATTCAGTAGGTTTGGATCGCACTTGTAGTAGGTCTGGGTCGCGCTTCTGGAATGGTGAATGTTCGAGAGGCTCCTCGGTCAGCGAATCTAGGGCTTGGTCATAAGCGGTTGGGGAATCTCCGATTTCAAGCCGACACTCTAAGTGCGAGTCAAACCTATCAGCCGGGCGGGGAGGGGATGGCCGCAATCCTAAGTGCCGTTCAAACCTCTCACGATGGAAGCGATCGCGACTCAAACCTTTCCGACAGGGGTCTGGGGCAGGGGATCAGGCTCGGTTTCCCCGAACGTGCGGGTCAAACCTACCGAATCTGGCGGTTCGGATAGTAGGTTTGGATCGCGCACGGGGAATAGTAGGTTTGGATCGCGCACGGGGAGGAGTGCGACTCAGACCTACTGAGGTCGTGAGTCAGACCTACCGAGGTCGCGCGTCATACCTACTGAGTCCGCGGGTCAGACCCACTGAACATCGCTGAGTAATTTGACAGCAAGTCCAGAGGGTTAGCTTTTATTGGTCAGTTTCAGGATGAGGCTGGCTATGAGTAGTGCGTTCGAACTTCTGCAGACTATGGGGAGGGTATCCCGTCCTCAGCAAGCGGTAGTCGCGGAACAGGGCGTCCACGAGGGGCGCTGGACGAGGGATCAGGTTACGGCGTTCTTCGAGCTTCCGGAGCGGGAAGCTAGGGCTAAGGAGCGGCGTCCCCGAGCTCCTGCAGTGACACGTCGGGCACGTCTGTCTCGGTGCCGCGGTTCCTTCAGTCGATATGTTCGGCGGTTCAGTATCGATGTGCTGGTTCATCCCGGTCTGAGCACCGGAGCGGTTACGACCCTGGTGTACCTGATCTCCCGCTGCGGCCGGCACAAGCAACTGCAGACATGCACTTCGTGGTTAGCGGCCGGCCTCGGCGTGTCTCCAAGGACCATCCAGAACCATTACCGCCAACTCGAGCAGGCTGGCTTTCTGGTTCGCTCCAGCCCAGATCGGCTTGGGCGGACGACGATCTATCTGACCAACTTGGTTGAGGTCCGCCCTGTTCAACAGGAAGACGCTCAACGCCTTGCTCAGCATGGGGAGGGTGCGAAAATTTGTTCGCCCACCAATGAGACAGATTCAAAAGAAAGGGGGAAATCTCACGCCCAAAGGGAAAGCGCGGATCGCGAAGCTCCCGGGCTCTCTGAGATTCAAAGGATGTCCGAAGCGAAGGGTGCGCCCATCAGAGCCGCTTCGGCCGTGGCCTCTTATAGATATTCCGGAAAACGGCATCCGCCTGGCTCTTCGTTTGAAGCGTCTCAGCCTCGGAGAACTTGCGGCATCAGTTATCCATCTTGATCATCACGAGAGCTGTCGAGATTTTTGCGAAGAGTTCCCGGGTGTCGGCGACCTCTTGGGATACTGGAGGATCCATTTCGTGTACCTGTCCCGGCGTGTAGGTGAGATCGCGCTTCCACGCTCCAATAAGATTGCTAGCCCACCCTATTCATGAGACATGTTGATGTTTGCCGTTCTGGACTGCGATCGCGGGCGCTCGTTGCGTCTGTTTCATCGCGATGAGGTCTGGAATATGGGGAACGCGTTGGCAGGAGTTGG
>NZ_JBVVAK010000244.1:0-8532 GCF_055792825.1 Microvirga sp. GN3 | reverse complement strand
ACTATTCTGTATTGCTCGACGGATTGCCTCTGTCGTCGTGGCGCTGCCGTGTAGAACCTGCCCCATAGTGCTTCCTTCCACTCATGCGAAAAGATTGCACCATCAAAGTCCGGGATTAAACACTCTTAGCACATCATCGGTGGAAGAGACCTTCCGGTCTTCACACCCGAGGATGTTCTAGGAGAATTCACCTTTTGACCTTTGGCGAGCGAGCGCGGTAAAACTGTCGAAGCATGCAAGAAGCATGCCCGATGGTTCTCTGGGTGCGTTCATGTGTGCGATGCAGCGGCTGGAGCTGCGCCAGGGCCAGTCCCTGACGATGACTCCCCAGCTCGTCCAATCCATCAAGCTGCTGCAGCTCTCCCATGCGGAGCTGGCGGCCTATGTGGAAGCGGAGCTCGAGTGCAATCCGCTCCTGCAGGAGGGGGAGACTCCAGCGGATGCACCTGTGCCGAGCCTCGCCCATTTCCTGCGCGCCAAGCAGAAGGCAGAGGCTGCGGGGCCGAGGCTCGTGCCCGGCCCGCCTCCATCGCGGGGGGAGGCCGTGCCGGCTTCAGGCGGGCAGGCGGCAAGCGCAGGCCACAGCGAGCTCAGGCCCGAAATGGGAGACGTACTCGCCCAGGCGACGAGCCTGAGCGCACATCTGGAGGCGCAGCTCGACCTTGCCACCGCCGATCCAACGCTGCGCGTGATCGGCGAGCACCTGATCCACAATCTCAACGAGGCCGGATATTTCACCGAGGACCTGGCGGAGTTCGCAGCCCGGCTTCAGGTGATGCCCGAGGAGGCCGAGGCGGCGCTGCGGCTCATTCAGAGTTTCGAGCCGTCCGGCGTCGGTGCACGCAATCTGGCTGAATGCTTGAGTATTCAGTTACGTGAACGCGACCGGCTCGATCCGGCCATGCAGACCCTTCTCGCCCATCTCCATCTCGTCGCCCGCCAGGATTTCTCAGGCTTGAGAAAGGTCTGCGGTGTCGATCAGGAGGACCTCGCCGACATGCTGGCCGAGATCCGCCGCCTGGAACCCAAGCCCGGCCTCACCTTCGCGCCCGCTGTCATTGACGTGCTCGTGCCCGATGTCCTGGTGCGGACCGCCCCGGACGGCAGCCTGAACGTCGAGCTGAACCCGGATACCCTTCCCCGCATCCTGCTCAATCGCTCCTACTATGCCGAAGTCGCGAAGGTGGTGCGCAAGGACGAGGACAAGAGCTTCCTCTCCGATTGCCTGCAGACCGCAAGCTGGCTGACCCGCAGCCTGGACCAGCGCGCCAAGACGATTCTGAAGGTGGCCGCCGAAATCGTCCGCCAGCAGGAGGAGTTCTTCCGCCAGGGTGTCGCAGCCTTGCGTCCCATGACGCTCAGGAGCGTGGCGGAAGCCATCGGCATGCACGAATCCACCATCTCCCGGGTGGCGGCGAACAAGGCGATCGGAACCGAGCGCGGTACCCATCCGATGAAGTTCTTCTTCAGCGCCGCGACGGGGGAAGGAGAGCATTCCGCCAAGGCCGTCCGCCACCGAATCAGGCTGCTGATCGAGGCCGAGCGTCCGTCCGATGTGCTCTCGGATGAGGCAATTGCCCAGAAATTGAGAGCAGATGGGATCCAGGTCGCCCGGCGCACGGTGGCGAAGTACCGGGAAGCCCTTCGCATCCCCTCCTCGGCGGAACGGCGCAGGAGGTACAAGCTGAAAGCCTGACCTGTCGATTCTATGCCATTTCAAGGCTTGCATTGGCCTCCATTCGGATCATCATCGTCTCAAAGCGTCACTTTGAAGGATCGCAGCAAAGCGACGACGCAGGAGGAGGAGAACACGATGACATTGAGGGTGTCGGGCAAGAATCTCGATATAGGCGAAGCCCTTAGGTCTCAGGTCCAGGATCGGGTGGCCAGTGCGCTGTCGAAATATTTCGACGGTGGCTATTCGGGTCATGTGACCGTCACCCGCGATGGCACCGGCTATCGGACGGACTGCGTGCTTCACCTGACCTCAGGCATGACCCTGGAGGCTTCCGGCGCCGCCCAGGATGCCTACGCCAGCTTCGATCAGACGGCGGGCCGAATCGAGAACCGCCTGCGCCGTTACAAGCAGCGGCTGAAGGGGCGTTCCGGTCCGGCCAGTGGACGTGCAGGCAATAGCGTCGAAATGGCCTATGCCGTCCTGGAGGCTCCCAGCGACGAGGCGGTCGAGGAGGAGGCGTATCATCCGATGGTGATCGCCGAGACCACGAAGCCCCTCCACAATCTCTCCGTCAGCGACGCTGTGATGCAGCTCGATCTCACCGGAGCGGCGGCTCTTGTGTTCATCCACGCTAGCACCGGCCGCGTGAACGTCGTATACCGCCGCGGCGACGGAGCGATCGGTTGGGTCGATCCGCCGCTTGCACAGCCTTGACGGGGGGTTACCTCTTCTTGGCCCGGTTCTTGCGTGGAACGGTGAGAGGCCTTCCAGGCTTCACATCATAATGCAGCGTGATCGATGCCTTTGCTGGATTTTCTAGACCCTCGGGCCGTTCTGCCCGCCCTGCGCGTCAGCGGCAAAAAGCAGGCTCTTCAGGAACTGGCCTCCCAGTCGGCCCGGCTCACCGGTCTTCCCGACAACGCCATCTACGAAGCACTCCTGCAGCGCGAGCGCCTCGGCTCGACCGGGATCGGCGAGGGCATCGCCATTCCTCATGGCAAGCTGCCGGGCCTGACCCGCATCTTCGGCCTCATCGCGCGGCTCGACAAACCGGTCGATTTCGAGGCTCTCGACGGTCAGCCGGTCGATGTGCTCTTCCTGCTGCTGGCCCCTGAAGGGGCAGGAGCCGATCATCTGAAGGCGCTGGCACGGGCGGCGCGGGTGCTGCGCGAACCGGGACTGATCGAGCGGGTTCGGGCGACCAGGGATGCCAATGCGCTTTATGCCATCATGACCGAACTGCCGAAGGCTGCCTGATTCCTGCGGCAAGCAGGCTTCTGACCTAACGTAAATCTCTCTTTAACACGTCCGCCCCAATCTTGCCGCAAAGTCCTAAAGGGGGATTCGGGGAATGTCGTCTCTTGCTCGTGTGAGGCGGCCGTCGGTGCGGGTGCGCGTCGCCACGTTGAGTGGCGTCATGGTGCTCGGCTTTGCGGTCATCGGTGCGGTGTTTCAGACGGGCCGCAATGAGGTCGAACAGGCGCTGTCGGCGCAGCAGACCTACTCGGCCCTGGCTGAGAAGGCCAACAGATTCCGGGGACAGGCCGACGCTTTGAAGGTGACCGCCGGGGAATGGACGGCAAGCCGCCTCGGTCATCATGGCCAGGCCTTCATCGACCGGCATAAAACCCTCGTCACCCAGCTTGACGAGATGAGCGCCGCCACCGGTGCCGGCCTGATCGAGCCCGAAGTGTCGGCCCTGAAGCAGCATTCCGCGGCTCTGATCAGTCAGGGCACAGCCCTCAACAAGCTCTACGTCGCCATCGGCACCAAGCCCGACGAGGGTGCGCAGGGGCGCCTTCTCAAGGCGGAAGGCGATCTCGAGAAGCTCGTGCGTCCCATGACGGCGAGCGGCGAGGCCATCGCCTGGCGTCTCTGGGCGGCCATGCTCGGCATGTTCAACCAGGAGGCCCGCGCCCGCATTCTGCTCGAGGAGAGCATCCTGGGTGCCTTCGAGGTCGAGCAGGGGCGCTTTACGCGGGCGCTCGCCCAGCTCTCCGGCGATCCGAAAGACAAGGCGGCGATCGAAACCGCGAGTGTCTCGTTCCAGGAGGCCTTCCATGCCTGGAGCGAGCTGGAGCAGCAGGTCTCCGGCCAGGGCGAGAAGCTGATGGGGCAGTTCGATCTGCTCGTGCCTGCTCTCGATCAGCTCCTGGCTAAGGTCCGCGCCGAAGCGAACAAGACGGAAGAGCAACTCACCGCCTCGCAGCATCGCACCTTCGCTCTGATCCTTTGGGCCATGGGCGCCACGCTGCTGTTTGGCCTGATCCTCAATTTCATCGTGGGGCGCTCGATCTCCCTGCCCCTGACCCGCCTCCAGCAGGCCATGCGGCGGCTGGCGGATGGCGATGCGGCGAGCGAGATCCCATTCACCGGCGCGACCGACGAGATCGGCGCCATGGCCCGCACGGTCCTGGTCTTCCGCGACAATGCCCGCGAGCGCGAGCGGCTGACGCGGGAGCGCGAGGGCATGGCGGCGATCGACGCCGAGCGGGCCCATACGATCTCCAACGCGATCATGGCCTTCGATGCCTCGGTCGAGCAGATCCTCGCCGAGGTCAGGCAGGTCACGGGCGATCTCGCCAAGGCCTCCGGGCAGCTCGAGGGATCGGCCAACCACGTGACCCAGCAGGCACAGATCGCGGGGGCGGCGTCCACCCGTACGGCGCATAACATGTCGGCGGTGGCGAGCGCTGCGGAGGAGCTCGACGCGTCCCTCGCCGAAGTGGCCGCCCAGACCAACGCTTCGGCGCAGGCCTCCGAGCGCGCGGTGGCGGAAGCGCGCGGCGCCTCCGGCAGCATGTCGACTCTCTCGACGGCAACGTCGCAGATCGGCGAGGTGGCAAACCTCATCCGCTCCATCGCGGCGCAGACCAATCTGCTTGCGCTCAACGCCACCATCGAGGCGGCGCGGGCGGGCGAGGCCGGCAAGGGCTTTGCCGTGGTGGCCTCTGAAGTGAAGGACCTCGCTGGCCAGACCGCCAAGGCAACGGAAGAGATCGCCCGGCAGATCGAGGCCGTGCAGGCAGCCTCCCGTGAGACGCTGGTGGCGCTCGGCACCGTGCAGGCCTCTGTCGAGGATCTGGCCGGGGTCGTCTCGACGGTGGCCGGAACGGTCAGCCAGCAGACGGCGGCGGTGTCCGAGATCGCCCGCTCCGTGGCCCAGGTGTCGACGGAAGCGCAGGCCGGCACCTCCGCCATCGAGACGACTCAAGGAGTCGCCTCGCAGTCGCTCGACGCTGCCCGGAACGTGGCGGATCTCTCGGTGGCCCTGGAGAGCCAAGCCCGGCGTCTCGGCACGGAGATCGGCCAGTTCCTTCAGAACGTCAGAGCGGCTTAATGACTCCAAATTGGTCGGGATGCCTCAGGGCTTCCCGGCCATCTCCCAGACGAGCTGGACATTGGCCGTGTAGCGGATCGTCGCCGGCGGCACGATCGGAACCGACTCGGCGCCCTTGGCCATCGCCATGGACATGCGCATGTCCGGCTGCGGTTCGAAGGGCTGGGCCGAGCCGTCTCTGATCTCCAGAAGGCGGCCCAAGGAGACGCCGGCAGCCGCCGCATAGATCTCCGCCTGACGGCGGGCGTCGCGCACGGCAGCCTCGCGGGCCTTGTCGCCACCCTCTTCCTGCTTGTCGAGGCCGAAGGTGACCGACTGGAAGGTCATGTCGCCACTGGCCAGGATCTCGCCGGCGAGGCGTCCGACGCCGTCGAGGTCGCGGGTGGTGATCCGCAGCTGATGGTTGGCCGAGAATTTCGGCGTCTTCACCTCCTTGCCGTCCGGTCCGACCTGCTGCGGCGTCTGGAAGACCTGGAAGTTCGCGGTCCGGATGTCTTCCTTCTTGATGCCAAGGCTCTGGATGCGGGCGAGAACCCGCTCCGTCGCCGTATTATTGGCGCTGGTCGCCTGGGCCACGGTCTCGGCCTGCGTCGCCACGGTCACGTGGATGCGGGCGAAGTCTGGCTTCAACTCCGCCTCGCCGGTTCCCATCACGCTGATCGTCGGCTGGCGCGGCGTCGGGGTCTGGGCGAGCGCCGGGGAGGCGATACTCAAGGCAACGAGAGCGGCGGCAACGGCAAGGCGCATGACGAAACGTCCTTCTTACATAAAAAAGCTCCGCCCGTAGGCGGAGCTTTCAGGGCATCGAGACGATGCACAAACGAACCTGAGCGGCGGATTAACGACCGGTCTTCACGCGGGTCCAGAGCCGGGTGACGGTACGCTGCGAGCGCTCGTCATAGGCTGTGTTGGTGAAGAGGCGCTTCATCGTGGCCTCGTCCGGATAGATGCCGGGATTGTCGAGGATCGCCTTGTCGATATGCTGCTTCGCGGCGAGATTGCCCGAGGCATAGGACACGAAATTCGTGTTCATGGCGGCGATCTCGGGACGCAGCATGAAGTTGATGAATTCATGCGCTTCGGCCGCGTTCTTGGCATCCGCCGGGATCACGAAGCTGTCGAACCACATCAGGGCGCCTTCGCGCGGGATGACATAGCCGACCTCGACGCCGTTCTTGGCTTCCTCGGCGCGGCTCTTGGCCTGGATCATGTCGCCCGAATAGCCCACCGCCACGCAGATATCCCCGTTGGCGAGCGCGTTGATGTATTCGGACGAGTGGAACTTCTGGATGTTGCCGCGGACGCGGAACAGGGCATCGCCCGCCTTGTTCAGATCTTCGACGCGCTTCGAATCCGGGTTGAGGCCGAGATAGGCCAGCACGCCGGGGAAGAGATCCTCGGGGCTGTCCAGCATGTAGATGCCGCAGGCCTTCAGCTTCGACGAAATCTCCGGCTTCAGCACCAGGTCCCAGGTGTTGAGCGGCATGTCGGCCCCGAGAATCTCCTTCACCTTCTTCACGTTGATGCCGATGCCGGTGGTGCCCCACATGTAATTGACGGCATATTGGTTGCCGGGGTCGAACACGGCAAGACGCTGCGTCACCTCCGGCCATTGATTGGCGAGGTTCGGCAGCTTGGCCTTGTCGAGCTTCTGGAACACCTTGGCGCCGATCAGGCGCTGCACGAAGGGGCCCGAGGGCACGACGATGTCATAGCCGGACTTGCCGGCGAGCAGCTTGGTCTCGACGATCTCGTTGTTGTCGTAGGTGTCGTAGACCACCTTGATGCCGGTCTGCTTCGTGAACTCGTCCAGCGCCTTCGGATCCACGTAATCGGACCAGTTATAGACGTTGACCACACGCTCCTGGGCGGTGGCGGCGGTGACAAGGCCGAGGCCTAAAGCAACCGAAGCGAGAAGACGGAACATCAGGGGTGGGAACTCCTCAAGAGTGAGTGACAACAGGGGCAGGCTAGGAAATTCTGAGCAAAGAAACAATGTCCAAGTTGTTGGCAGGCCAGACGGATTTTAGGCGGCCTTTCTGATCGCCTTCGCCAGCCGCTCCAGCCCGGCATCGAGCGTCGAATCCTTCTTGGCGAAGCAGAAGCGCACCACATTCTTGACCGCGCCTTCGGCATAGAAGGCCGAGACCGGGATCGCCGCGACGCCGTGCTCCGTGACGAGGCGGCGGCAGAAGGCGACGTCGTCGGTTTCTCCTAAAGGCGTAATGTCGATGTTGACGAAATAGGTGCCCTGGCTCGGGATCACGTCGAAGCCCAACGTCCGCAATCCATCACTGAATCGGTCGCGGCTGCGGGCGAAATTTTTGCGCATGTCCTCGAAATAGGCGTCGTCTTTGGCAAGGCCGTAGGCCACCGCGGCTTGCAGGTTCGGCGCCGTGGTGAAGGTGAGGAACTGGTGCGATTTCGCCAGCACCTTCATGATATGCGGCGCGGCCGCCACGAAGCCGACCTTCCAGCCGGTGAGGCTGAAGATTTTTCCGGCCGAGCCGATCTTCACCGAGCGGTCGCGCATGCCTTCGAGTCCCAGCACCGGCTGATGCTTGTGGCCGTCGAAGACGACGTGCTCCCAGACCTCGTCCGAGATCGCGATGGCGTCGAACTTGCGGCAGAACGCGGCGAGAAGATTCAAGTCCTCGTTCGAGAACACGGTCGCGGTCGGGTTGAGCGGGTTGTTGAACACCACCGCCTTGGTCTTCGGCGAAAAGGCCTTGGCGAGCGCCTCCTCCGTCAGGCGGAAATGCGGCGGCTGCAGGGTGACGAATTTCGGCTCGCCGCCGGCGAGCCGCACGAGCGGCAGATAGGCGTCGTACATGGGCTCGAACAGCACCACCTCGTCGCCGGGCTCGACGATGCCGAGGATCGCGCCCGCGAGCGCTTCGGTTGCGCCTGACGTCACCATCACTTCCGTGGTCGCGTCGAGGTCGACGCCCTGCCAATGCTTGTAATGGGTGGCAATCGCAGAGCGCAGTTCCGGGATACCCATCATCGACGGGTACTGATTATAGCCGTTCAGCACCGCATCCGCCGCCGCCCGCCGCACGTCCTCGGGACCGGGATCATCCGGGAAGCCTTGGCCGAGATTGATCGCACCGGTCTCCCGGGCGAGGCTCGACATGACTTCGAAGACGGTAGTGGGCAGGTTGGCAAACAGTCGGTTCATGCCGCTCTCTCGTTGATGGATCGTCGTGGCGTCGAGGTGCTTCGTATCACGGAGTTGTGGGAGATCGAACCGGCATTCATCCAGAAAAGACAAGCGCCTTCGGGCTCGGAGCCGTTTCGGCTCCGAGCTTTTGAGGCAATCGAGGGTGGCGCGAGGTGCAGCCCGGCTCGATGTCTGATGGTGAAGTGAAGAGCCGGAATGCCTCTTCGCGGTAATTACCCACGCCCTTGTCAGCAGGCTCAATGCCTGACTCCATGGGGCGATGGATCGCACTGATTTGCAGCGTCTGACAAAGGAAGAGCTGATTGAGTTGGTGCTGCGGATGCAGCGTCC
>NZ_JBVVAK010000243.1:0-8568 GCF_055792825.1 Microvirga sp. GN3 | reverse complement strand
GAAAGTCTCTTGCGACGCACGGCCGGTCCATCTGGGTCATGATCCACCTCCTGTTCTCAGAAGGGAATCGCACTTCAGACCGGACCGAAACCTCTTGAATCTACCTTTCAGTCCGATGCTCTAGGTTGGCGCCATCCTGGAGACTGGCTCGCAGACCAACAGACAAGGTGCGGCTGCCCGGCTTCGAGCTCTATGCCCCCGTCGTCTCGGTCGATCGTCTGAAAAGCAATGGGCGTACAGTGAACCGCAGGCCGATTGATCGTTCACACTGGGTCGCTGATCGGAGGACCGGCGACAGAGAAACTATTGCATGCCATCCCCATCCCTATTTGTCTTCAGAGCGGTATCGAGGCATTGGAGTAACGTTTGTTCGTCGAACGGCTTGCTCAGGAGACAAACCGCTCCAGCTTTCAGCAGTCGCGGCCGAATGCTCTCCTCGAGGACGGCCGTGATGAATATTATTGGCATGTGCTGATCTTGGGCGATCAAGGCGTGTTGCAGCTCGATTCCACTCATGCCCGCCATTTGAACATCCGTGATCAGGCACGCCGTATTGTTCACGTACGCAGACTGCAAGAAGTCTTCAGCGGATGCGAACAGGTGAACGATCATTCCAATCGAGCTCAGAAGGCTCTTCATCGCGATCCGAACGGATTCGTCATCATCGATGACCGAAATGATTGGAGCTTTTGACAAGTGGCCCGTCCTCCTGTTGTGAGGAATGGAAAAAATCTCTGAGTACGAGGCCACCGTAAGTGCCAAGAGTATGAAGCGAATATACTCCAATGATATCATACTTAGGTTTTATAAGCGCGATGGCTTCATGCGGATCGCCAGAGTCTCAGTCGTTCCCGCCAGTTCCGCCAACTCAGCCGTCACTTTGTACGTCTTGGTCGGAGCTTGAATGGCAGGTCAGGTCTAGCGTGGGAGCCCGATGAGTCATTCAAACCGCAAGCCCTGGGTCACGACAAAATCTCCTGGTGTGGAGGCAAGGAGCTGAAACACAGCGCCAGGGGTAAGTTGGCCGAAGCCCAAAGCCGTCTGCCGTGAGCTTCGACAATCGAACGGCAGATCGGCAGTCCCATGCCAATGCCACTAGGCTTAGCGGTGTAGAAGGCGTTGAATAGGTGGGACAGGCAGGCTAGATCCAGTCCCGGCCCAGAATCATGCCCAGCCACAAATACGCCGTGCGCGGCATCCCCGATCGTGCTGACCAGAAGGGTCCGGGTTCCAGCAAGGGCGCCGCTCATGGCTTTGATAGCATTCATGACCAGGGTTAGGATTACCCGTTGCAGCTGGACACAGTCTCCCCGTACGAGCGGCGGGCCGGGCGTGAGCCGCGTCTGCGGCGAGACGCCGTTCCGAACCAGTTCGTTATGGGCCAGGGCAAGAGTTTCGAGAATGGTGCCGGTAAGGTCGACCAGGTCATTGCGCCGCGGGACCTTCTTAATGAGGGCACGGAGCCGACTGGAGACTTCGCTGGCGCGATTGCCGTCCTTGGTGATGTGGTCGAGGGCCTGCCGGACCTTCTCCAGATCAGATGGTTGAGCGCCAAGGCAGCGCGAAGCGCGTGTGCGTGGGTATCGGGCAGCAATCGGCAGATCGACCTCATGGGCGATTGAGGCCGCCTGTTGCCCCACCGTCGTGACGTGGTTGACATGCGCCAGCTCCATCTGTGTTTCGCGTAGGGTCTCCCGATCGGCCTCATGGAAGAGACCCAGCACAGATCGCCCAGTCAGCTTGCCAACAGTGTAGCCGAGCTGCACAGCGCCAAAGGGACTGATGGACAGGATGGTGCCGGGCACATCGGTGATGAAGTATTGTCGGATTGTTCTCGAATACGACCCGCCATGGCTCCTCGCTGTTCATCGAGCGGGTATTCGTCATCTCAGCGTGGGCTCCCTCGCGCTGTCTCCGTGCCCGTGGACCTACTGTGAGGATAAGTGGCCTCTGAGCACCTCGGCCATTTTCACCAGATCGGCCAGCGAACGTGCGCCCATTTTCCGCATGACTTGGCCACGGTGGATTTTGACGGTGATTTCGCTGATCCCCAGCTCCCCCGCAATTTGCTTGTTCATCAGGCCGGCGGCGACCAGGGCCATCACCTCGCGCTCGCGCTGAGTCAAGGTCTCGAAACAGGCCCGCAGGTCCGACAGCTGGTTCGCGGCCCGTCGCTGCTGACGATTACGCTCGAGCGCCATGGCGACCGCGTCCAGCATGTCCTGATCGCGAAACGGCTTGGCGAGGAAATCGACGGCTCCGGCCTTCATGGCTTTCACCGACATGGGGATGTCACCATGGCCCGTTATAAAGATGATGGGAATGTGAATATTGGCTTTGGCCAGCTCCGCCTGAAGGTCGAGGCCGCTTAGTCCTGGCAACCTGACGTCAAGCACCAGACAACTTTCCACGTCCGGAAACGTGCTGCGCAGCAGTTCGGCGGCGGAACTGAACATCTCGACCTTGTACCCGACGGAGCGGAACAGGCTTCTGAGTGCCTCGCGCAGGGATTCATCATCTTCGACGATAAAAATGACCGGCTCTACGGCCGCCGGCGGCGGCGGAGCTGGACGATGTATCATGAGATCCTTCTCCCGCTACCAGATGATAGCAGCTGAAATTAGCACTCAAGGAGGGATTGCTAAAGGAAGCTCGAACGGTTTGAGATTGCGCAAGTACGCGAGCGTGCGGCAGGTGGCCGGCTGGTGACCGAGTGGCTCAAAGCCAAGCCTCGCGCGAAGCTAGCGAGTAGCCACGCTTAGCCCGAAGGCTGCGGCGCTGCACCAAACCGTTTCACCGAGCAGCGGCAGGTCTTAGGCTCTGCCGTGTCAAGGGGCAGTATGCATCTCGAACGACTTTGTCGCATCAAGCAAGTAAAGGCCATTTTGGGTGTGCGCCGTGACAAGGCAGCGCACACCCGATGCAGACCTTCCGGCCCTCCGCTTCGGGCCATGGAGCTACCTTTCCGCCGACCTCGTCGGATCAATGAGCAGAGTCTCGACGATACAGACACCACCTGTGGGTTCGTACACGAGACGTCACGCGAAATCTGGTGGCGGTTGCTGCCGAATGCCGGAAATTTTCCTGGCAGGAGAAGCGCTGGCTTCAATAGATTGAGAGGCTTTTCCCTCGATCCTTGCTATCGAATGAAGGGCGGTTCTCCTGGCCGACAGCGTGCTGGGGCGTCCTTAGGATTGACGGCCTCACCGCGCATGCAACGAGCCGACCGACTGATGGCGTACTTCTGCGAGAAGTTGAGGCACACTCGAATATAAAGGTCAATTTTTGCAGCTACTTGGCGGACGGGCTGCGGCATCCTTTGGTAGCATCGACAGTAGCTGTGTGGCAAAATGACCGATCAAGCTCGCTCTGGTCAGCTTACGCGGACGATGGGTGCGGGGGCATGGTGACGCAGTCGGTCCGCCAGCGGCCCCAGACGTGAGGGCGGAGTGCGGCACATGAATCTGAGCTTTCGGTTCGGCACTGAAGGGGAGAGCAACGTCCAGGTCCTGGGCCAGGACGACGAACGTGTCCTCGGTCGGGGCTGGCTCCTCGACCCCAACGGCCAGCGGAAGGCTGTGCTGGTCGTGCTACCCACCGCCGAGCACCTGACGCCCTCGAGCCTTGATCGCCTCGCCCACGAATACGAATTGAAGGATGAACTGGACGATGCATGGGCCGCACGGCCGCTGGAGCTTGTGTGCGAAGGCGGCCGCACCATGCTGGTGCTCGAGGATCCGGGCGGTGAGCCGCTCGACCAGTTGCTCGGCGCGCCCATGGAGTTGGGACGCTTCGTGCGCGTCGCCATCGGCATCGCCATAGCTCTGGGCAAGCTCCATCAGCGCGGCCTCGTCCACATGGACCTCAAGCCGGCTCACATCCTGGTGAGCGGCGGGGAGGGCCAGGTACGGCTCACCGGGTTCGGCCTCGCCTCGCGCCTGCCGCGCCAACGGCTGGCGCCCGAGCCGCCCGAAACGATTGCCGGCACCCTCGCCTACATGGCGCCCGAGCAGACCGGACGGATGAACCGGTCGATCGACGCCCGCAGCGACCTCTACGCCCTCGGCGTCATCTTCTACCAGATGCTCACCGGCATTCTACCGTTTGCGGCGTCCGATCCGATGGGATGGGTGCACTGCCATATAGCAAGACAACCGGTGTCGCCCGCCGAGCGACTGAAGGGCACCCCCGAGCCTCTGTCCGCTATCGTGATGAAGCTGCTCGCCAAGATCGCCGAGGAGCGCTACCAGACCGCTGCCGGCCTCGCGCACGACCTGCGGCGCTGCCTAGCCGCATGGGACACGCAGGGCCGCATCGACGCGTTCCCGCTGGGGACGCAAGACCTGCCGGACCGGCTGCTGATCCCGGAGAAATTGTACGGGCGCGAGCGCGAGATTGAGACCCTGCTCGCCGCCTTCGATCACGTCGTCCAGGGTGGCGTCCCAGAGCTGGTGCTGGTGTCCGGCTATTCCGGCATTGGCAAGTCCTCCGTGGTCCACGAACTGCACAAAGTGCTGGTGCCTTCTCGCGGGCTGTTTGCATCGGGCAAGTTCGATCAGCACAAGCGCGACATCCCCTATGCGACACTCGCGCAAGCCTTCCAGAGCCTGATCCGGGGCCTTCTGGCGAAGAGCGAGACCGAACTGGCCGGCTGGCGCGACGCTCTTCGCGAGGCGCTGGGCCCGAACGGCCAGCTCATGGTCGACCTCGTCCCCGAGCTGAAGCTCATCATCGGTGAGCAGCCTCCGGTCCCGCCGCTTGAACCGCAGCAAGTGCACGGCCGCTTCCAGCTGGTGTTCCGGCGCTTCATCGGCGTCTTCGCCCGACCGGAACATCCACTGGCACTCTTCCTTGACGACCTGCAGTGGCTCGACACGGCCACGCTCGATCTGTTGGAGGATCTGATGATCCGCTCGGATCTGCAGCACCTCATGCTGATCGGCGCCTATCGCGACAACGAAGTCACTGCTGGCCATCCGTTGAGGCGAAAATTGGACAGCATCAAGAGCGCCGGCGGGACGGTAGCAGAGATCACAGTGGCGCCGCTCGCCCGAGAGCATCTCGGGCAGTTGATGGCGGACGCTCTCCGCTGCCAGCCGGAGCGCGCCGCGCCGCTGGCGCGATTGGTGCACGAGAAGACGGGTGGCAATCCGTTCTTCGCCATTCAGTTCCTGTCTTCGCTTGCCGAAGAGGGAATGCTCACCTTCGATCATGATGCGACGCGCTGGTGCTGGGATCTCGAGCGCATTCATGCCAAGGGATACAGTGACAACGTCGTGGACCTGATGGTCGGCAAGCTCACCCGCTTACCGGCCGAAACGCGGAAGGCGCTGCAGCAGCTGGCGTGTCTTGGAAACATCACCGAGCTCACGACACTTTCGATTGTTTTCGAGACTTCGGAGGAGCAGATCCATGTGGCTCTGTGGCCGGCCGTTCGTCAGGAATTGGTCGAGCGCCTAACGGGCGCCTACCGGTTCGTCCACGATCGCATACAAGAGGCCGCCTATTCGCTGATCCCGGAGGAGCTGCGTGGCGAGGCGCACCTTCGAATCGGGAGACTGCTTGCGACACACATACCTCCTGAGAAGCGGGAGGAGGCGATCTTCGACATCGTCAACCACCTCAACCGCGGGGCGGCCTTGGTCACCTCGCGCGATGAGTGCGAGCAGCTGGCCGAGCTGAACCTGCTCGCGGGCCAGCGCGCCAAGGATTCGACCGCCCATGCCGCGGCGCTGACCTATTTCACCGCCGGTGCGGCGCTCTTGCCGGAGGACGCCCCGGAGCGCCGGCCCGAACTCGCCTTCGCGCTCGAGCTCCACCGGGCAGAATGCGAGTTCCTTACCGGCAAGCTCGCCGAAGCGGAGGAGCGGTTTGCTGAACTTGCAGACCGCGCCACCAGCCTCCCCGATCTGGCCGCTATTACGCGGCTGCAGGTGGAGCTGTTCACGACCCTCGGCCGGAGCGACAGCGCCGTCGAGGTCACCCTCGACTACCTGCGCCGCGTCGGTATCGCTTGGTCGGCGCATCCGACAAAGGAGGAGGTCAGGCAGGAATACGCGCGGATGTGGCGGCAGCTCGGTGAGCGCCCGATCGAGGCGCTGCTCGACTTGCCGCGGATGGCCGATCCGGTCGCGTGCGAGACGATGAACGTCCTCACCGCGGTGGTGCCGGCGGCTAGGCACACCGACGAGAACCTGCGCTCGCTCGTCATCGGCCGCATAGCGAACCTCAGCCTGGAGCACGGCAACAGCGACGCGTCGTGCCATGCCTATGCCATGCTTGGCACCGTGCTGGGGCCGGAATTCGGCGATTACAAGGCAGGATTCCGCTTCGGCCAGCTCGGCCTCAATCTGGTGGAGCAGCGCGGGCTGCGGCGCTTCGAAGCCCGCGTCTCCGTGTCCTTCGGCGCCGTCATCAATCCATGGACGAGGCATGTCCAGACCGGCCGGCAATGGGTGCGGCGGGCCTTCGATATAGCCAACAGGCTCGGCGACCTCACCTTTGCCGCCTATAGCCGCAACAACCTGATCACCAACCTCCTCGCCGCCGGCGATCCTCTCGACGAGGTGCAGCACGAGGCTGAGGCCGGGCTCGATTTCGCGCGCCGAGCGCGGTTCGGTCTTGTCATCGTCTTCATCACCACACAGCTCCAGTTGGTCCGGACTCTCCGTGGTCTGACCCCGGTGTTCGGTCGCTTCGACGACTCCGGGTTCGACGAGGGCCGGTTCGAGCGGCGCCTGGAGGCAGACCCGGGCCTGTCGATCGCCGCCTGCTGGTACTGGATCCGCAAGCTGCAGGCGCGCTTCTTCGCGGGTGCCTACGCTTCTGGCCTCGAAGCGACATCAAAGGCACAACGGTTGCTCTGGACGATGCCGGCCCATCTCGAGTGGGCGGAGTTCCATTTCTACGCCGCCCTGGTGCGGGCCGCGCTCTGCGACGCGGCCAGCGCCGCGGAGCGTAGCCGCCATCTCGAGGCCTTGGCCACCCACCACCGCCAGCTCCAGGAGTGGACCGAAAACTGCCCGGAAAACTTCGCAAACCGCGCCGCGCTGGTCGGCGCTGAGATTGCCCGCATTGAGGGCCGTGAGCTCGACGCCGAGCGTCTCTACGAGCAGGCAATCCGCTCGGCCCGAGGCAGCGGCTTCGTTCACAACGAGGCGATTGCCTATGAGCGCGCTTCCGCCTTCTACCGGGCGCGCGGGTTCGACCAGATTGACGCGCTCTACCTGCGGAACGCCCGTCACTGCTACCTGCGTTGGGGCGCCGAAGGCAAGGTGCGTCAGCTCGACGAGCTCTATCCGTATCTCAGGGAGGACGAGCCAGCACCCGGTCCGGCGAGGACGATCGGAGCGCCGGTCGAGCATCTCGACCTTGCGACCGTGATTAAGGTGTCGCAAGCCATCTCGGGCGAGATCGTTCTCGAAAAGCTGATCGACACAGTCCTGCGCACGGCCATTGAGCAGGCGGGGGCCACGCGCGGCCTGTTGATCCTGGCGCGTGGGACCGAGCCGCGGATCGCAGCGGAGGCCACGACCCGCGGCGACACGGTCGTTGTGCAACTATGCGACGGGACTGTGACTGCGACCATACTGCCAGAGTCGGTCCTGCACTACGTTTTGCGCACCCGGGAAAGCGTGATCCTCGACGATGCGTTGGCCGAGAGCCCGTTTGCCGCCGATCCGTACATCCGTGAGCGCCAAGCTCGTTCCATTCTCTGCCTGCCCTTAATTAACCAGGCCAAACTCATTGGCGTGCTCTACCTTGAGAACAACCTGGCTCTCCGGGTCTTCGTGCCGGCGCGGATCGCGGTGCTGAAGCTGCTCGCCTCGCAGGCTGCCATCTCACTGGAGAATACCGGCCTATACCGCGATCTCGCCGAACGCGAAGCGAGGATCCGACGCTTGGTCGAGGCCAACATTATCGGAATCTTCATCTTTGCTCTCGACGGCCGGATCCTCGAGGCCAATGACGCCTTTCTCCGGATCGTGGGCTATGATCGTGAGGATCTCGCAACGGGCCGCGTCCGCTGGACCGACCTGACCCCACCGGAATGGCTCGAACGCGATGCACGACAATGGGTGCCAGAGCTGGAGAGGACCGGAATCTTACCCCCGTTTGAGAAGGAGTACTTCCGCAAGGACGGCAGCCGCGTGCCCGTGCTCATCGGCGTGGCACTTTTCAAAGAAGGTGGAGACCAAGGTGTTACTTTCGTGCTCGACTTGGCTGAGCGCAAGCGGAGTGAGGAGGAACTGCGGCGCAGCGAGGCCTATTTAGCGGAAGCGGAGGCGCTGAGTAAAAGCGGCAGTTGGGCCTGGAACCCCGCCACGAAGGAGATCAAGCACTGGTCGCAGGAACGCTACCGCTTGTTTGGCTTCGATCCGGAAGCAGGGATGCCATCCTTCGAGGCGCTTCTCCAGCGGATTCATCCGGAGGATCGGGCACGGTGGCTCGCAAACGCAGACAGGGCAGTTCGGATCCGGGGAGATGCCGAAACAGATTTCCGGATCGTTCTTCCGGACGGCGAGATCAAGCACCTTCACGGTATAGGCCATCCCGTTTTCAGCGAAG
>NZ_JBVVAK010000242.1:0-8638 GCF_055792825.1 Microvirga sp. GN3 | reverse complement strand
GGCCGCTGCAGCCGCAGCACCAGTTCGATCAGCTCTTCCTTCGTCAGGCGCTGCAAATCAGTGCGATCCATGGCCCCATGGATTCAGGAATTGCGCCTGATGACAAGGGCGTGGGTAATTACCTGATGGCCTTTGCCATTGGAGCCTTCTGCCGCTGGTTCGACATACCGTCCCCTGCCCCTCCTAGGGTAGTCGGAGCCCTGCTGGTGGTTGCGATGACCATCGGCTTCCTGCTTACCGGGCACCTCCTCGAGGTTCGGTGAGCACGCGGCATTGCACCTCCGATCGCAGGCGGATCATAAGGACGACGGGGTGGCGGGCTCAAGTGACGCCCTCTGGTCGCAGGGGAGCGGTCATGCTCTAATAGGCCAGTGGCCCGCCCTACCGAGCCGAGGAGCCAGGAGGCCGTCATGCGGCCAGATCTGCGCGCGGACGATCCGCCTCGCGAGGCAGAACCTTTCATCGGTATACCCGGTCGTCCCTTAGAAGGGGACCTCGTTGCTGCACTGATGCGTCGCCACGAGGTCGCGGCAGAGCGACTGATCGGGTGGCTGCGCATGGCGATCGGGATATGTGTCTTCGTGACAGTGATTGCTGCAGACCGGGTGCTGCTTCAATTGACAGGTGTGTCGCTCGACCTGTTCGAGCGGAATGCCTGGATTGCTTCGCTCGGCTTCCTGTTAGTCGGTGCGGCCAGCATCGTGCTTGCGGTGCCACAGCGCTGGCACCACGGGTTCGCCTACCTGTTCATGATGCTGGATGTCGGGCTCGTGCTCATCATCACGTTTCTTGCCATTGGCGAGCGCGGGTTGCCCGGCAACGCCCTGCCGTCCGCCCCTATCGCCTGGGCGGCACCGCTGGTTCTGGCCGTTGGAGCCCTACGCTACGACGTCAAGGTCCAGCTCTGTGCCATTGCACTTCTGGCGCTCGGCCTGATGGGGATCGCCATCGCGCTGGACCATCGCCTGGTCCTGGACGCTGCCGCTGTGGAGGCGCCAGCGTGGCACCGGCTGTTTTCGATGCCGGTCAATGTGATGCGGTTCGAGCTGCTGCTCCTGGCCGGAGCCGCTACAGCCTTTGGCATCATCCGCTCGCGACGGCTCTTGTCCTCCGCAGTCAAGGATGCCATCGGGCGTGCCAGCCTCTCACGCTTCCTCCCGGCCGAGATCGCACCCCGGGTGGCAGCGGGCGACGTCGATCTACGCCGTGGTCGCCGCCAGAGGGCGGTCATCGTCTTTGTCGACATCCGAGACTCGACCGGGATGGCGGAAGGTATGGATCCGGAGCGCCTTTCGCAATTCTTCACCGCCTTCAGGACCCGGATCCTGGGCTGCGTGCGCAAGCACCACGGCTTCGTCGACAAGTTCATCGGTGACGGAGCCCTGATTCTGTTCGGCGTCCCAGACGAGAACAGCGACGACGCGGCACGCGCTCTTGCTTTCGCACACGACCTCATACGGATCGTCGAGGCTTGGAATGCGGCTCGCGAACTTCCTCATACCGTGCGGATCGGGATCGGCATCCATGTCGGCGAGGTCTTTTGCGGCATTGTCGGCGACGAGGAACGGATGGAGTTCACGGTGCTTGGCGATGCGGTGAACGTCGCCTCGCGTCTCGAGCAGGCGACGAAGCGGTATGGAGAGATGATCCTGGCCTCCGGTGCCGCCGTCGAAGGCTCATCGGACCGCGCCGCCTGGCGGGAAATCGGTCGCGAGCCTCTCGCCGGACGCAAGGAACCCGTAGCGATCTTTGCCCCTGCGACCTCCATCATGACCGGAGATGGCGGCATTCCTGTCGGTCCTCTCGGTTCGCAAAGCCCAGCTTAGGCTGAAAGGCTCATGCAACCCATTGCCTGCATCGAGGAGAAGCGCTTATCGATGCGACATGCGGCATAATCCTTTTGTCAAATTTTCCTGCTCAACTGACCATCATTGGCCATTGACTTGGTAGAACCCGAGGAGAGTGGAATGACATCGAAGCCGTGCATCGTGTTAGGCGCTCCGGTACAGGAGGGCGCTGGCAGGCTTGGCTGCGATATGGGCCCGAGTGCTTATCGGACCGCCGGCCTGATCACCGAACTGCACAACCTCGGCTATGTCGTGGAGGACCGAGGCAACATCGTGCCCCGGCCACTCCGGGACTTGCAGCACCCGAACGTGGCCATCAAGTCTCTGCCGGAAACCGTCGCCTGGACCGAGGCCCTCGCCGAAGCGGCCTACCTTGCGAGCGGTGACGGCATGACAATTTTCATCGGCGGTGATCACAGCCTCTCGGCCGGCTCGATGACCGGCCTAGCCCGTCGCGCGGCGGAAGAGGGGCGCGAGTTCTTCGTTCTGTGGCTCGATTCGCATCCCGATTTCCATACCCTCGGCACGACAACAAGCGGCAACCTGCATGGCGTGCCGATGGCCTACGCAACGGGCCTTGATGGGTTCGAAGGCTACTTCCCCGCTCTTGCCGCTCCGATCAAGCCTCAAAACGTCTGCATGATGGGCATCCGTAGCGTCGATCCGGCAGAGCGCGCCGCGTTGAAAACGGCTGGTGTGACGGTCCATGACATGAGGGCCATTGATGAGAACGGCATCGCTCCGTTGCTTGATTCCTTTCTCGCGCGTGTTGCGGCGGCAGATGGTGCGCTCCATGTGAGTTTTGACGTTGATTTCCTTGACCCTGGCATCGCGCCCGGCGTCGGGACCACCGTTCCTGGCGGCGCGACCTTCCGCGAGGCGCATCTCATCATGGAGATCCTTCACGATAGCGGCCTCGTCGGCAGCATCGACCTGGTCGAACTCAATCCCTTTCTCGATGAACGTGGGCGCACGGCCCTGCTCATGGTCGATCTTGTCGCGAGCCTGATGGGACGGCGCGTTCTCGACCGCCCCACCCAGAGCTACCGCTACACGCCTAAGGTCGGTTGAGCCAATCAAGGTCCGCTTGGTGCCACGGTGCAGCACTTTACCGTCCTGGCATGTGAATGGCTCGGAATGCGCTTATTGTAGAGATACGCACCATCGCCTGTAGCGGCGCGGTCATGGTTTTTTCCAGCACCGCGACTGACATGCAGGATGCCAAGGGCATCGGCCACTAGGATTCCTCCTAAACGAGCCGACGGTGGAACCGGGTGAAGACGAACCGCTGCCTGCCGCCCGACGGGGTCTGATGATCCTCCTCGAACGCTTCAAGCAGATCAAAGTCGGGACCGAGAAGGGCCGCAATGTCACCCTGGCCAGCCCGCAATACAGGCAAGCCGCTGCATCGCTCCGGCCCGCCCAAGGCGAAGCCCGAAATTATGACGAACCCGCCCATTTTTACGGAGTGGCGAAGCGCTTCCGCATAGGCAGCGCGATCTCCCGACTCCGTCAGGAAATGCAGCACCGCCCGGTCGTGCCAGAGGTCGACCAAGAGATCGGGCTCCCATGTGGTGATGTCGGCAACGATGAAGCGAACACTGCGCCCGTCGCCGCCGAGGCGTGCCTTGAGCCTTTCGAGGGCCGCGGCTGATATATCGAGTAAGACAATATTGTTGAATCCTTCGGCGAGAAGGACATCAGGGAGGTGAGAGACTCCGGCCCCGACATCCAGGATGTATGCATCCTTCCGGAGGTTGCAGGCATGGATCAGGCGCAGTGAGGTCTCTGGTCTTGGCTGGAACCAGCTGACCTCATTCTCCACCTTCGTCGTGAAGACCTTGTCCCAGTGCTCGCTCCGTGCGTCGGTCATCACCGCCTCCCGGGGGATTCGTTCGAAACGATGACAGCGGCGACCATGACTTTCCAAGCTCCGGCTATGGTAAGCACCAATGAGATCAATCCCTCACAATGGCTCTCGTGGACGGCTCTCTTGGACCCGCCCGTTCGACGCCGATTTAGGACACTTCCCCGCCCGAATGAGGGCTGACCGGGATCGGCACGGCGTAAAGCTCCAGGCGATGACTAACGAGCCGATACCCGAGCTGTCTCGCGATCTCTTCCTGTAACCTCTCAATCTCGGCGTTCCGGAACTCGATGACGGCGCCGGTTTCAAGATCGATCAGATGGTCGTGGTGCTTCTTCGACGCCCATTCATAGCGGGCGTGGCCATCACGGAATTCACGCCGCTCCAGAATACCCTCTGCCTCCAAACGTTTGACCGTGCGGTATATGGTGGCGAGCGCGACATGCGGGCATTGGGCAACGACACGGCGATGCAGTTCGAAGACGTCCGGATGGTCTTGAGCCTCCGAGAGAACCTGGGCAATCAAGCGGCGCTGGCCTGTCAGCCGCATTCCTTTCGCCCGACACTGTGCCTCGATGCGGTTCGTCTGCAGCACGACGGCGATCCCATGAGCGCCTCGAGCACTTGCACGGGACCTGCTGACGCTGTTTCCCCTGTCGCCCGGGTTTCGATGATCAGACTGCTTCGTCTCGCGAGCGGCCATGGCCATTCCTCGCTTGCTAGACCTTCACCAACACGGCAGTGGCATACATCAACGACAGACCGGCCACGAGTCCGCCGATAGCGCTGACCGGAACCGACCCGCTCTTCCATCGGTCGTCCAGGCGGTAGAGATAGGCGCCGACTTCTACGATGACCTGAAGGATGGCCCCGGCCCCAATCGCCAGCGCGAGCGCCGCCCAGAGCGGGCTGTAGGCAAGGCTACCGAGCCACATCCCCAGGATGGCCGGAGCGCCCGCCAACAGCGCCAGCCCGACGAAGGCTGACAGAGGCGGCGGCTCCTTCACAAGGGGCACCGCGATTCCGATGCCTTCGGTAATGTTATGAAGGGTAAAACCGAGCACGAGAAAGATCCCCAATCCTGCCGCCCCGGCCGCGAAGGCGGCACCGATGGCGAGCCCCTCGCCGAGATTGTGCAGGCCAATGCCGATGGCGATATATGTCGCCAGCGCCAGCCCGGTGGGAGCACCACGGCGTCGGCCGATGACCCAAAGCAGAAGGAAACTGATCAGGGCCGCGAGGACCACCATCACAGGCCCCTGGAAAGCGGCAGCGGCCTCGCCTGCCAATTCGAGCGCATCCTCAAGCGAGTCGGCGAACAGGAAGGCGAGCAGGCCGATCGTGAGGGCGAGCAGAAAGCCCATGCCCTGCGATCCGACTCCGCGCAATGCCGGGTAGAACATCAGCCCGATGGCGACTGGGACGATACCGACAAAAGCTCCCAGCATTGCCTGCGGCACAAGCTGACTCGACTGAAACTCCGGCGTCCGCACCGCCACCGGGACCTCATGATCGAATGTGGTTCCCGTCTTCGTCACGACCCGAACCACGTGTGCGTCGCCAAGGGTCCAGGGGAAAGGGACATGAATCCATGCGGTGGCGAGCCTGGGGAGGTCACCAGGGGGGGCCTGGGTGAAGGTCCAGTACGCATCATCGACCTGGACCTGCGCGATGGTCATAGGCTCGGAGCCGCCCGCCCGCACGAGAAGGTGGATGCCGGTGTTATCGAGGATACGACGCTCGAACGTCAACCGTTCGACGGGCGGTGCGCCGTTATTGAAGGCGCGCAACGGATCTGACAGCACAAGCCATGAAGCCGCGAGCCCCAGCAGGAGCAAGGGCAAGGCGATCCACAGCACGATGGCGTATCCCGGTCGCGCTCTGGACACACCTGGGGCACCAACAGTTTCCGGACCCGCGATATCGTTCATGCGGCAGCCTCCACCACATCGAACATGCCCATCCAGCCGAGCTCCGTGAACTCGGATTGGTGAGCGTGGAACATGTACAAGCCGGTCTCATGGTCTCGGTAGGCGAACTCCACGATACCGCGCTGGGCTTGGCATTGCATGACCGTGTCGACAGTGCGCAATGTCGGCGTCAGGGTCGTGCCGTGGTCGTAATAATCGAAGAAGTTGCCGTGCAGATGCAGCGAGTTGATCGGATCGAACTCCACTACATTGACGAGGTAGATCCGCACCGGCTTGCCGCGAACGACGGTGATCGGGTGCTTGGTATAATGATGCGCAACCGTGTTGACGGCATAGACCTCGTTCTCGCCATCGAAGTTGGTGTCGAAGGCGTTCATCACCATGACGAACTCCTGCCAACCCTGGTTCTCTGATGTGCCGAGAAGGCGTGAACGGGCAACGCCAGCCAGTTCGGGATGACGGGTCGGGTCGGGATCGATGACGAAGGCGCCGTACATGCCCTTGTGGATGTGCCGCTTCAACGGCAGCGAGTGGCAGTGATAGAGGTGGCAGCCGAAGGGAAGCGCATCGAACTCATATGTGAATTCCTCGCCGGGACCGATCTCCCCCGCGCCAGGAATACCGTCCATCCGTGCCGAATGGATGCCATGGAAATGGATGGAGTGGCGATGTGACCCGTTGTTGTGGAAGACAATGCGAACGCGGTCGCCTTCGGTGACACGGAGGCTCGGGCCAGGTACCCGGCCATTGTAAGTCCAGGCTGGGAAAAGAATGCCCGGCGCGATCTCGATCTCCTTGTCCTCGCCGATGATCTCAAAAGTGCGGAGCGTGCGGCCGTCCGGCAGCACCGAGACAATTCCGGTATCCCAGTCGGTCAGGAGCGATGAGGGGTCGAAGCCATTGCGGGTGGCATCGACATCGCCGACGGTGATCATGTTGCCATGGGCACCGTGAAAGCCATCCGGTGTTGTGCCTGTCGTCACGACAGAGCGGCCATGGTTCTCGTGCGATGTTCGACTGCCTGCGGCAATGCTGCCAAGCATCGAGCCACTCGCAGCGGCTGCACCGCCCCAGAGGAGGCTACGTCGACTGAGAGACTCCCGGAGCCAGGCCCGCATGGCTGTACAGCCCTCTTGCTTTTGCAAAGCATTTGCAATTATAGCTCAATTTTTAGCCTGATTCAATCCATTTGGCGATGCCCCAACCAGGTAATGACTGGCGCGTCATGCGGAGCCGAAGCGTGGGCGCTGAATCCCCTGCTCTCCAAAGGATTTGCATAGGTCGGGTAGGCAGTCCCAAAGGGCTCGCTTTGGTTTCGAGCGCCGTCTTAACCTTTGCGCCCGATTATCGCGACCCTACGACGGGTATTCGATATCAAAAGCTTCCAAATTCTAAAGCATCGGACCCAAAAGTGGGCTCCACTTTTGGGGTCCAAGCAGCCGCATAGGAAGCGAACGCCATGAAGGGGATCCAACCGCGCTCCTGACGCCGATCTCCAAGCACAGATCGAATCCGTGCACCCTGAGGTCACGACGGAACCTTCCGATTCAAATATCGGATTACCAGTGCAGGAGCCGCCACGGAGATCCGACCGGCATCTACGCATCGTCAACGCAGGCTGATCTCCACTCCGCTGACATTGGCATTGAATTCCAGCCCGATGTTGCGGCCGCGCAGTTCGAGAACAACCCCTCTCGCGTTCTGCAATCGGATGCCAGACGCGCCGCCACCGGCGGCGACCCCTGCTCCGACGGCCGTATAAGTACCGGCGATATCGGTTGCTCGGCGCAAATTGTAAGCCCGCCCGACTAAATCCGCCTTTGACACTCCGATCGTCGCGCCGACACTCAAACCGCCGACTCTCAACGGGTAGCGGCGACCATTGAAGACGAGCGTTCCTCGACCACCACCGACGCCGACAATAAAGCCCGCTTTGGCAATCTCAATATGGACGGTTCCGGTCGCAGCCCATGTCGGTTTCGTCAGTACCGGCGCTAGCGATGCTGCAAGTGCGATCAAACCAAACCGAAGAGCACGTTGGAATTTGAGCATGGACGCCTTCCCTCCTCGCCGGCAAGGTGAGCTTGAAACTCGTCATGCATCCATGCACGCACTTGGCCCTTCGGATGTCGCCAACTGGAGGGTCTCAAGTTTGTATGACTAGCACTGAACGAGCGATCCTGGTCGATGCCGGCATTTGCAGTTCCGCAGCGGTCGTCCCCACCGGTTGAAAGGCCGAGAGTTCCCTGTGCGGTTGTTCAGTTTTCAGTAATGCCGATCCATAGCCAATTTGCTTGACACTTTGGGACTGCGGCTTGGCATTTCGAGACATCAATACAGCTTTTGCATGATAGTTTCAATGATCGACAAGGCTTCTCATAAGTATTGATTGCTGCTCTGCAGAGATATGCTTAGTATCTAGGCCGTTCTAGGCAGAGTGCCTACTGGCAACACAAACTGCCAGTGGATCAAGGGGTTTTCATGAAAACGATCTTCCTTGCACTGGTAGCAAGTGCTTTTCTGACGGGCTGCATGTCCAGCGCGGAATCTGAATCCCATCTACCAAACTACGTTACGTCTCAAGCCTTCCAGGCCCCGGCAATCCGCAACGACACCTATGGCGGTGCTGCAATGCCGATGCGCGGCCTTCCTCGATAAACGAACGGCGGCATTATCAACCAAAGACAGCTACCTTTGAGACGAGGTTGATCCCGCCGGCCTTCGTTCGGCGCATCTCGCGTCCAATTGCGGAGCGGAAAACGGCTGGAAGTTGGAGTGCAGGCGGTATTCTCGCCCACAACGTCTTGGTCACCGGCCGTCCTTTGCGTGTGCGTCGCGGCGCCTGGCCTGTGACGACACGCTGCGACCAGCGAAAGCCGATCTCATTGAAGTAGAGATCCGCGTGATGCGGGCTGATGTGATGGAACACACCCGAGACGGTGCGGCGGATGCGATCGTTGAAGCCCTCCGCCGAGTTGATGTGCACCGGACCG
>NZ_JBVVAK010000241.1:0-8679 GCF_055792825.1 Microvirga sp. GN3 | reverse complement strand
GCGGGTGTGGCACAGTGCAATCGGTGGCAGGGGTTAGTCTCAGCAACTAAATCCTACGCTGCTTCAAGTGCTTAAGCTACATCCGCCAGCCTTCTCCAACCGCCTCGTGCATAAAAGCGGTTAGACGACTGCGGAGGCCGCGATTCAGACTTCTCGCACCCGGGATGCCCGTCAGGGAGACGGATTTCATCAAGCAAGATCTGGTTCGGCAGGTTCGATTCCATTTTATTTTTGAATACGCTTCACTATCCGAAACTTGAAGAATTTTGGTCATTCTCTGCGCTCAATAGGGTTGAATACTACATTTTAATACTTACGTTATCGTTGTCATGATTACCCTGTCTCATATCCTCATCCGCCGCGGAGGCTGCCTCTTCGCAGGCCACTGAACCCCGAACCCGGCCGGACGCCTCGCGCCGCCGCTGTTCGGGGTCATGACAAATCTCGCAATTGGATTCAGCAGGTCCGTTCACGGGCGAGCGCGTCCGTTCACCCGGCGCAATGCGCTCGCCAACCCGGACCGGTGCTGCTTAGGAGGATCATCTCATGAACACAACCATTGACCTGCCGCAGGTCACCATCGCAACGCACGACTACAACCGTCTCATGTCCGTCGCCGCCATGGAGCACAACCGACGCAAGCCGCACCGCCAGTTCCTGATGTCGGAGCTGCGGCGGGCCTCCCTCTGTCATCCCGAGGCGTTGCCGGACGACGTGGTCTCGACCAACGCGAAGGTTACATACCGGATCAATGGCGGCCGGCCGACGGCGCACGTCCTGGTCCATCCACAGGACCTGCTCTGGCCGGGGGCCGAGTTGTCCGTACTGACGCCGTTGGGGATTGCCCTGCTCGGCCTTCGCGTGGGCGACCGCATGCCGTTCCGGACGAGCCCGGATGGGCCGTTGCATGGGGTCGTAGTGGAGGACGTTCAGTTCAGGCTTCTGCCGGATGAATCGGAGGCCGCCGTGAATGCACCGGATCCGTCAGACCATGGGCCAGACAATTCGTGGGACGAGCTCGACCGCCGACTTGACGAAGCCCTGATGGAAACCTTTCCGGCCAGCGACCCGGTCTCGGTCATCGTCTGCGGACCGTCCTGATCCGCAGCACGGGAGAGCCCACCGCCTTTATCTGGCGGGGCCCAGTCAAGAATTGGAGACGACAATGCAAGCGATGAACCTGCCTCCCATTACCATTTCCGCGATCGATTACGATCGCTTGTCCCGGATTGCGACCGCTGGTGTTCACAGCCAGCGCTACACGGTCGCCGAGATGCTGGCGGACGAGCTCGATCGCGCGATGATCGCGGCACCCGGCGCGATCCGCCCGGATATCGTGACAATGCATTCGGAGGTCGAATACCGGGACAACGTGACGGGCCAGAACCGTCGTGTCACCTTGGTGTATCCGGGCGAGGAAGACTCGGACACCGGACGGGTCTCGGTTCTGACGCCGGTCGGTGCGGCCCTGATTGGTCTGTCGGAGGGACAGTCCATCCAGTGGCAGGGGCCAACGGGCGGATGGCGCAAGTTGACGGTGCGACAGGTGCGTTCCCAGCTCGAGCGTATAGCCGGCCTTGACGCCTGAACCCGCAACAAGACACGCCGCAGCGGTTTGCCTCGCAGCGGCAAAGGAGAAGAAGAATGAAACCCGAAAACAAGATTCCAGTCGCCGGCAAAATTCCAGTTGTCAGTAAGACGTCCGACCGCCGACCAACCGACGCGAAGGCCGTCGTGGTTCCGGCGTGGGCGCCGCAACCCAGCCCGATGACCCGTGAGGAGATCCGGAAGCTCGTGATCGACCAGATCGGGTAGGGCGACCTGCCCGCGAAAGCGGGATACGGGAGCTCGGTTGAGGTTGCGTGAAAGCTCCGGATATTCGCACTTACAGGAGACGAACCCATGCACATCCTCGCAGCGACGGACTTTTCGACCCGGTCGCAGCGGGCCTTGCGGCGAGCGGGCCTGCTGGCGCGGGACAGCGGTGCCGCACTTACTCTCGTGCACGTCGTGGACGATGACCAGCCGCCGGAGCTGGTGGCGCTTGAAAGGCGTGAGGCCGAACGCATCCTCGGCGAGCAGATCGGTGCGATCGCCGAATTACGCGGGCTCCGGCCTCGCGCCCTCGTCGTGGAGGGCGACCCGTTCGACGGCATCCTGTGTGCCGCGGTGTCGACGGGTGCGGACCTCATCGTCATGGGAGCCCATCGTAAGCAGCTCCTGCACGACATCCTGGTCGGAACGACCATCGAGCGGGTGATCCGTACGGGTCCGTCACCGGTCCTGATGGTCAACAAGGAGGTGCAGCAGCCGTACCGGACGGCGCTGGCTGCCATCCATCTGTCCGAGCCGTCCGTGCACGCCATTCAGACCGCGAACGCCCTGGGGCTGCCCGGCGGCGCCCGGCTTGCGCTCGTTCATGCCTTTCAGGCGCTGGCGAAAGGACAGATGTTCTATGCCGGACTGAGCCAGGACACCATTGACGGGTACGTGGCCGACGAGCGCCTCCGGGCCACCAAGGAGCTGACCGAATTCCTGGAGACGAATGGGATCGCTGATTACGGACAGGCGCTGCACATCGAGGAGGGCGCACCGTTTGAAGTGATCTCCAAGACCGTGGAGCAAACGAAACCCGATGTCCTCATCATCGGGACGCATGGCCGCACGGGCATCGCCAAGGCGCTTCTGGGCAGCGTGACCGAGGAGGTCTTGCGCTCCCTCGACGTTGACATCCTCGCCGTACCGCCCCTCCGATGAGGCGGCAGGTCCGTTGTCGAAGTTCATCCGGGCGGCGGATCGAGAGGGCTGGGTTCCGTCCGGAGCCTGACGCGAAAGAAATCGAAGATCACGCGGAGCGTTGCCAGCGACGGCACGGCGAGGAGGACGCCTGTGATCCCAGCCAGAGATCCGCCGGCCAGCACGCCTAGGAAGACCAGGACCGAGGGCACCTTGATGGTCTGAGCCTGGATGCGGGGTGTCAGAACGTCGCCCTCCAACTGCTGGATGGCCAGGAAGAGCATGCCAGTCAGCACGGCCGCGGTCGGGGAGATGGAGAATGCCACCAGCAGCGCTGGAATGGCCCCGATCCAGGCGCCAAGGTAGGGAATGACCGCCGTGATCGACACCCAGGCGCCCAGCGCCAGTGAATAGGGCACCCCGATCAGGAACAGCACCACCGCAAGCCCGCCCAGGTAGCGCGAGAGGGCGTGGCCGAGCGCATCCCAGAACGCCAAAGCGTCGTGGCGCTAATGGCCCGGCACACTGGTGAGATAGGCTGCCTTGAACGAGCGCATATTGGCGAGCAGCGACGCAGCGATGAAGATCACCGCGAACAGGGTCAGTGCCCAACTGAAGGTGCCGAAGAGAATTCCGAGCGTACGCCCGAGCACATTGTTGGCGATCAGGCCAAGGCTGTCCTTGATATCCGAGATCAGGCGTCCCGCCACCGCCTCCGGGGTGTCGGGCAACAGATCACGGGCATGCAGCGCCCGGAGCGCCCGTACCAGATACTGCTCCAGGTTCTGCACCAGATCGGGCAGGGCGGTGACGAGGGCGCCGGCCTGGGACACGATCAGGGGCAGGAGAATGTAGGCCAGCAGGAGGACTACGGCGAGCAGGATCAGGAACGACAGCAGGATCGCCAGGCTACGGGGAACAAACTGTGCGAACAGGTGAACCGGGAAGGACAACACCAGGGCCACCGCGAAGCCGACAAGCGCGAGGGCCGGCACGATGGGCACCGCCCACAGGATCAACGCCAGCAGGGCAGCCAGGCCAAGCAGGATGAGTCGCCATGTCATGGTGGAGATCCGGATCGGCGTAGGCTTTCGGGCCATCCGCCGCCGGAGGACCCTCCTTTCGCGCGGCCGGACGGGTTCAGGCCGTGTCTTGTTCAGGTTCATCGTGCGCTCGGCATTCGGGCGTGGCTCGCCACGACCTTTTCCCAGGGCTGCGGCTTCAATCCGCCAACGCCTGAGACAGGCTTTCGGATATCCGGCAGAGACGGCGAACCAAGGCACATGTCCGAATAAGCCACGGTGCCAGCCAAACCACAGGCACGGAACCAGGTTGTCCCGCTGCAGCGACGTTCCGCGCTCGTGAAGGCGGACAGGTGCAGGGGCCCGTACGGAAGGCCACTGCCTGACGGGAGACGGACGGGATGACCTGGACTACCGCCCTTGGCTGGTTATGCGCTGCTCACCGGCACCTTCATCCTTCCGGAGAATTGATGCCCTCAGGCGACACTCGTCTGCATGCTGCTGTGCCTGACCATGCCCTGCACGGGTCTGGTTGTCTATTCCTTGTTCGGACGCGACCGCAGGGCCTTCAGCCGCCAGCGGCAACTTGCCCGTCAGAACCTGCAGTCCGTCGCGGAATCTCGAAGCGACCTTCCTCGGCTTTGTGGAAGTACTGGCTCGCGACGAGCATGCCCTTGGCGATGCGGATCGGTGGGATGCAGGTCAGCAAGAGGAACGGACCTGATGTGAGCAGGTGAACCCAGACGGATGGCTCCCACATGATCTCGACCCAGACACCGAACCCGGCCGCCGGGATGCCCATGATGATCATGATGAAGAAGGCCGGACCGTCGGCCGGATCGGCGAAGGAGTAGTCGAGGCTGCAGGCCTCGCAGCGCGGAGCGAGCGTCAGAAAACCGTTGAACAGGCGACCCTTGCCACACCGGGGGCAGCGGCACATCAGGCCGTGCTTGAGGATGGCGTCCTTGGCACTGGGGTTCATGGTCATGTCGGCTCCTTCCAATCTGCGCCCTAAGCATTCCAAGGGTCCCATATTGTATGGATTGACTACCCATACAAAAGATGTAGATTCCCTGCCAAGCCACCCGATCTAACGCTATTTCAAGAATCTCGGCGAGCTCGATGCAGAGATTATGTATGTCGTGATCGAGCCATACAATTACAAGACAAGAAGGTCAGGAACACATGTTGTCCTGGATGCCGCAGCTTGAGAAGGGAAGCGGGCCCAAGTATCGGGCCATCGCCGAGGCCCTGCTGGCGGACGTGGAGTCCGGTCACCTCAAGCCCGGCCACCGCTTGCCGCCTCAACGCCAGCTCGCAAAGGAGCTCGGGGTCGATCTCACGACCGTCACCCGCGCCTTCAACGAGGCCCGTCGGATGGAGTTGATCGAGGCCAACACGGGAAGCGGAAGCTACGTGCGGAAAAGGATTCCTGATCGGGAGGAGGTCACACCGACCGGATTGCCGATCATCGACCTGAGTATGAACATGCCGCCGCAGCCATCGGAGGCGAGACTGCACGAGCGCATCCAGGATGGGATCGCGGACGTGCTTTCGTCGCCGCACGGCCTAATGCGCCTGCATTACCAGGAGAGCGTCGGAGCCGGGCCGGACCGCATCGCGGGCGCCCGCTGGCTTGCAGGGCGATTGGGCACGCTTCCGGTCGACCGTGTCGTGGTTGCCGGCGGCGCCCAGACAGCGCTTTATGCCGTCCTGCGGATCCTGACGGGACCGGGCGATGCCATCTGCGTTCCGAATCTCACCTATCCGGGCCTGCGGGCCATTGCCGAGCAACTCAAGGTGCATCTGGTCCCAGTGACTATGGACCACGAGGGACTCGATCCCGCCGCGCTCGAGGAAGCCTGTCAACGCGAGAAGCCGAAGGCTGTCTACTGCGTGCCCACCATCCACAATCCAACCACCGCGACCATGTCCCTCAAGCGGCGGGAGGCGATCGCCGAGGTGGCCCGTCGGCAAGGGATCGCGATCATCGAGGACGATGCTTTCGGAGCATTGCCGCGGCAGGTGCCGGCGCCGATCGCGGCACTCGCGCCCGACATCACCTGGCACATCGCCACCCTGTCGAAATGCGTGACGCCCGCCCTGCGGACGGCCTACGTTGTCGTGCCGGAACTGGCGGACACGCTGCGGCTGGCGGCTGAGATCCGGGCCATGACCCTCATGGTGCCACCACTCATGGCGGCCCTGGCCTCGAAATGGATCCTCGATGGCACGCTGGACGCCATCACAGCGGCGATCCGAGAAGAGAGCGCTGCACGCCAGGCCATCGGGCGGCGGGTCCTAAGACGCCTTGAATTCCAGGCTCATCCAGAGGGGCATCACCTCTGGCTGACGCTGCCCGAACGCTGGCGCCAGGCCGACCTCAACGCCTACGCTCGGCAGTCAGGCCTCGCCCTCGTGCCGAGCGAGGCCTTCGCCGTCGGGTCCGCCCCGGATGCTATCCGTGTCTCTCTCGGCGCGGCCCGAAACCAAGCCTTATTGGAGCGGGGTCTCAGCCTGCTGGCGACGGTGCTGTCGCATGGACCCAGTTCCCTGTCCTCGATCGTCTGACGGTGTGAGTGCGTCGGCACTCTGTGTCAGCGCTTGCCCGACCGGATGTTCCATGGTCGGAACGTCGGCGGACGGAGGTGGGACTCCTCGACCAGCGTTGCGTGCGTAAAGATGGCATCGCCTGTTCACTGCCTTGGTCATTTGCTCCGTCCACCCGGACCCCTCAGGCATCCCGGGGCAGGGCGGTGTAGACCCGCACGATGAACTGATGGAACTCCGACATGTAGCTCTTCAGGAATTCGGCCGTGGAATCGTCCGTGACCTCGCCGTCATCGGTGATCAGCCCGGGCTTGAACTGGATATATGCCTCAGGCGCGTTCATCTGGGGCGAGTTGCAGAAGCTCAGACTCTACGCAGCTGCTGCTGGGCCACCGCCGTGCCGATCGCGCCGGGCGAGGTGCCGATGACAGCCGAGGGCTTGCGGGTGAACGAGTTTTTCCCATACGGCCGGCTGGCCCAATCAATCGCGTTCTTTAGCCCACCCGGGATCGAGCGGTTGTACTCAGGCGTCACGAACAGCACCGCATCGACCGATGCGATAGCGTCTTTGAACGCTTTGGCGACCGGCGGGAAGTCGGCGTCATAGTCGTAGCTGTAGAGCGGCAGGTCTTTGATCGGGATCTCGGTGAACGTGAGGTGCTCCGGAGCGACGCGGGTCAGCGCCATGGCGAGTTTGCGGTTGATCGATTCCTTGGCAAGGCTGCCAATCAGATAGCCGACGTTGAACGTGGTCATGGGGCTCTCCTGGGTTCTCATTCGGGACGGAAGGGATCCACCCGACGCAGTGTGGATCCTCAAGACAACTCCTCCGGACTTGAGGTGGGTGTCACGCTGCATTCTTTTCCGGATCTCCGGCGGATCGCGATTGGCCGGGACAATGGAGACGAGTTCTAATCCTTCCGTTAACAGGTGTGAGGCCATGGTGCGGAATGCCCAAACGCCTTAACTCACCTCGACTGGAACGTTTTCTCGCCCCCGACGCCCTTGAACCGAGGTTTCGGGAAATCGGGGCGCCGCTCAGAGCCAAGCTCTTTTTTGCCTGGCTCGCCTCGGAACACGGTGAGTTGCTTGACTTGGCTCGTCTCAGGACCGTCGGTCAGGCCGACGTCGATCATTATTTTAAGACCACAGGAATTGATGCCCTAAGACAACGGGCGACCCTTATCGGCGCTCTGCGAACCCTTGGCCACCGTCTGTACAACACATCCGGCGTGATCGTGCCGGGTTTCAGCCTTCTCAAGCGCCCAGGATATGTGCCAGTGGGCCCCCGGGAAATCCTCACGGTGAACGATGCCGAAAGGATCATCGCCTGGCCGCCCGACAACGCAGCGGAACACCGTCATGTTCGCGCTGATGTACGTTCTGGGCGCCCAAGCCACCGAACTCATTCGCGCCAGGCGGACTGACTATGTGAAGGAGCCGGAAGCGACCATTCATCTCCCCAGCGACAAAGGTGGGCGGACGCTGCCAGTGGTACCGCTGCTGGTCGAGCTGATCGACGAATATCTCGCGGCATCTCCCAAAGGTCTTGCCGACGGCCCATTGTTTCCGACCCTTCAAGGTGACTGGCAGGGCAGTCCCATCCCGTTGCTTGTCGACCTGTCGAACCGCATAGTGACCCTTGGGATTGGGTTTCGGGTTGGACTGAGGGACTCCGGGAGGCCTGCAAGGCTCACATGCTCGAACGTGGCATTCCGCGGCTGACCCTACAGGCCTTACTGGGTGTCAGCACGGCGGACGAAACCCATCAGTTCGGACACAAGCCTCGACTGACGGCGACGGGATCCTGAAACTGGAGACGGCGGGACGGTGGCTTTGCCGCGGGCAGGGCAGATTGGCCGGATTCTGAATCATTTTCGCCTTGCATGAATCGCCGTTAGCGAAAACCCAGCGCGCTCTAAATCGAAAATCGCAGACCGTCTTCCAAGACGCGGCGGATCATTTCCGCTCGACCCAGGCGGGTCGTGCGGGCACTCTGGTGCGGGTTGTTCATTCCTCAGGTCCATCAGGGGTTCGTGTCGCAGCGACCACCTTCAGGCCCTCAGATGGGATGAACAATCTCCTCAGATCTCACAGCTAGACACTGCGTAGGAGCTCCTACAGGCGCTTGAGAGCGTTTCCTTAAGAACGGCGCCGCAGTTTGATTAACAGCGTCGCTCTATTTGGTTTCCGTTTCGCCGTATTTGCTTAACGGTCCAGGTCGATCACGTCGTTGACATAACCAAGTGTGGAATCAAGCCGAAGTGCGACGGGTGATGGGTCATTGGTCTGTGGTCGGTCAGAGACTGCCGGGGCGGAGCAGGTCAGGGTTGCACAGCCCCGGCAGTCTCGGGTCCAGAGAACTCATCAG
>NZ_JBVVAK010000240.1:0-8933 GCF_055792825.1 Microvirga sp. GN3 | reverse complement strand
CTTGGGTCCCATAGCAAAACACCGGCTTTGAGCGGGTCAGCACCCAGGAGCCGGCATTTTACAATGCTTCGCGAAGACGAAGAATCCTTCTGTCCCAATAAGTTGTGGGTTATTCAGGGCCGACCAATCTAATGCCCTATTGGGGCGAACTCCCCTTCGGGGCGATATTCGCCGTCGTAGCCGAGCGTTGAGCCTCAGAGCTGGAGTGGGAGGACAGTTGGTCCCAGACCAAGCGGCGCCGTCGAGCCGCTGTCCAAGCGTAACGGGGATCGCCTTCCAAGTGGTGGAGGTGATCACTGAGGCGGTTGCGCTCCAACCAGGTCAAAGCTGCCTCGAGTTCAGCCAGGGTCATCTGGCCTCGTCCCTTGTTGCCGGACACCCGCTTCAGCACCGCATTGTAGCGATGGTAGAGCCCCTCACCAACATGCGGCACCTGCAGGCCGGCTTCGTCCTCCACTGCCTGAGCGGCAACGGCCTCACCGATGCGAGCCCGCAGCCGCCGTTCCGTCGCGGATGGCGGCTCGATCAGGTGTGCTTGATCAGCCTTTCGTTCTCGGCGGGCCTGTTCGAAGATCGGGCCGGGCTTCAGCGTTGCGTAGCGCAGACCCAGCGCATTGCTCTCCAAGGGCGTAATTCCACGTCCCTCTCCTTCATCCCGGTGTGCCGCGAGATGCTCGGCGAGCCAAGATGGTGTCTCCGCCTCGGCATTGCGCCGGCGTTGACGGGCCAGCATCCCCTGCTCAGCCTCGATGCTGCGGCGGAAGCGGACAAACAGCGGATCGTCCGGGTGGAAGACGAGGGCGCGCTGGCTCTCGTAGGAACCAGCATGAGGATCCACTCGCGTGGCTCGGGCGATCATCTGTTCAAGCCAGGGGCGGCTGCGGATGTGGGTGAGGGCAGCCACCACCGCGACCTCCGGCGCGTCGAGCCCCTCGTAGGCCATGGCCACTGTGACCAGGATCGCTGGCTCCGCTGTCAGCCGGAAGGCGGCCAGCGCCTCAGGAGCGCCCCGCTCATTCGAGATCGCCAATCGCACCTCCCTCTCGGCCTGCTGGGATGGCATCCAGCTTCGCAGCATCTCACAGTAGCGCCGGGCACTACGCTGATCAGGCGCTACCACAAGCAGCTTGCCGAGACCCCGGACGGCCTCATCGGCAGCCAGCCCGCGCTCGGCCCGCCGGCGTGATCTGAGATTGCGTGTGGCCCTGAAGGCCTCCTGGAGCAACTCCCGGGCAAAGCCAGTCCGCAGAGCGGTGAACAGGGCAGGGCGGGTTGTCTCGGTCGGGAAGGGGCCGGATAGGCGATGGGGGCCCAGCCGAACGCCGTCGATCGCGGTTCGTCCTGCTTGCAACCAACTGGCTTCACCATCGAGGGCACCAAAGGTGATGGGGAGCACCGCGCGCTCGGCCACCGCCTGAGTTCGTGAGTAGCCGGTGATCGCCCAGCCGGGAGCCTCCAGATCAACCTCCTGCGTGCCCGCGTCGGGTCCAGTGCGATAAGGCAGCCACAGGATGCGCCGGCCATCCGCACGTTCCAGGGTCCCCGAGAGAAGCAAGCGCAGGGCTGCGGACTCCAGAAGCGGCAGCAGCGCCCGGCTCCAAGCTGAGGCATCTTCGGTCAGGGGAGGAGCTTGACCGGAGCTTGCGGATGCGGCTGGCTCGTAGTCGCTAAGAGTGGGCAGGTGATGCACCTCATCAACCACGAGCAGGGTGCGATAGCGGCGGAGTTCGGCCAGATGCAGGTCTGGTGCCGCCGCGACCGCCTGGTACGTGGTGATGTACCCAGCCAAGCCCCGGCTTGGGTCTGGTTCGTTGTCTGCGGCACGAACTGGGAGCGCGTGGCCAAGCACGGCTCGCCAGACCGGGTCGGCAAAGGCCTCTTCTGCTTGGAGGCGGAGACTGTCGCGGGGCACAACCCAGCAAATCCGCTCGACGTGGCCGGCCTCGATCAGGCGAGCCGCAGCAATCACCGGGAGGAGGGACTTGCCGCCGCCAGGCGTCACTGCCGCCAGGATGTCGGTGACCCCTGTCGCTTCACCGCGTGTGATTGCAGCGACAAGGCCCGCAAGAGCCTGCTGATGAGCCCGCAGGGGCCTTTGAGGAGACGTGGGCATATGGACGGATCCGAAGGCAAATCACCAGCGTCCAGCATGGGGCGTTTCCGGCGACGTGTGAATCCCTCCGCTTGGTGCGGCGCGCTCTTGGGATCTTTCAGCAGCCGGAAGACGCTCTGACTTTTAATCAGAGGGTCCTGGGTTCAAGTCCCAGCGCGCTCACCAACAAGATCAAAGGGTTACCGGCATCTGCCCTTTGAAGCATTTTCTCCCAGGTAGCCAATAGGTAGCCGGGCGATCTCCGCAACTGCTCGACGTCGGATCGTCTGAGGCTGATCGGCATGCCTATGGCTTCACCACCATCGCCCGGTTAGCATGGCCCCGACTCATCCGAGCAGGCGAGGGCGGTACGTATGGGGCACGACCATCACCACGATCATGACGACCACAGCCATCTCTCTGAGATTGAGCTGCGGGTGCGCGCGCTCGAGTCAATCCTGGTCGAGAAAGGCTATGTCGATCCGGCGGCCATCGATGCGCTGGTCGAGACCTACGAGGTGAAGATCGGACCCCGCAACGGCGCTAAGGTGGTCGCTAAAGCCTGGGTTGACCCGACATACCGGGAGTGGCTCCGGACGGACGCGACAGCAGCCATTGCCTCCTTGGGGTTCATTGGGCGCCAAGGTGAGCACATGGTGGCGGTCGAGAACACCCCAGATCAGCACAATATGGTCGTGTGCACCCTGTGCTCCTGCTACCCATGGCCGGTGCTCGGGTTGCCCCCAGTCTGGTATAAGTCCGCCCCCTACCGCTCCCGGGCTGTGCTCGAACCGCGCGGCGTTCTCGCTGAGTTCGGCGTGCACCTGCCGGAGACCACCCGCATTCGTCTTTGGGACTCGACTGCAGAGGTCAGGTACCTCGTGATCCCGATGCGTCCCGAGGGGACAGAGGGCATGAGCGAGGAGGCGCTTGCCGAACTTGTCACCCGCGACTCCATGATTGGCACCGGTCTCGCCCTGCAGCCGGAGGCTATTCGATGAATGGCGCTCAGGACCTCGGCGGCATGATGGGCTTCGGCCCGATCGCCATCGAGCACGACGAGCCCTGGTTCCATGCTGCGTGGGAGCGACGGGCCTTCGGCCTGACCTTGGCGATGGGGGCCACCGGCAGCTGGAACATCGACATGAGCCGGCACGCCCGCGAGTCCTTGCCGCCTGCCGAGTATCTCACCTCGAGCTACTACGAGATCTGGACCAAGGGTGTCGAAAAGCTTGTCGTTTCGGCAGGACTTGTCTCCAAGGAGGAGCTGACGCGCGGCGAGTCCCTGGCAGAGCCCGCGCCGATCAAGCGCGTGCTCAAGGCGGAAGACGTGCCGGCAGTGCTGGCCCGCGGTGGTCCGGCCGAGCGCCCGCTCGGGCAGCCGGCGCGCTTTGCCGTTGGTGACCGGGTCCGCACCCGCAACATACACCCCATGGGCCACACGCGTCTGCCGCGCTATGCCCGTGGCAAGACGGGGGTCGTAGAACTGGTCCATGGCGCCCACGTGTTCCCGGACACGAACGCTCATGGACAAGGCGAGCAGCCGCAATGGCTCTACACCGTCTGCTTTTCGGGCCGGGAGCTCTGGGGGGAGCAGGCGGATCCAACCATTAGGGTCTCGATCGATGCCTGGGAGAGCTACCTTGAGCCGGCATGAGGATATGGTCCGTCTGGCCGCGGAGGTTGCGCCGATCCCTCGCGGGAATGACGGCGCGCCTGTCTTTCGCGAGCCATGGGAGGCTCAGGCCTTCGCGATGACGCTGGCTCTGTACGAACGGGGCCTGTTTAGCTGGACGGAGTGGGCTGCTGCGCTCTCGGCTGCGATCAAACAGGCTCATGTGTCTGGTGACTGCGACGATGGCTCGACCTACTATCAGCACTGGCTGAGTGCGATCGAGCAGTTGACCAGCGACAAGGGGATTACAACCGAGCAGGCGCTGGCAGAGCGCCGCGGAGCATGGGACCGTGCGGCACACGCCACGCCGCATGGTCAACCGATCCTGCTCGAGAATGATCCAATCCGGTAGTTTGCAAGCCAAGATCGCGTGTAAGGCCATGCTGCTATGCATTGTGAGCTGACCTCAACGTGTGAGGAATGCACCCACTCCCCAAAGAGCGTCGAGTGGTACCCTGCGTCCAACTCTACATCCTAAAGCCAAAGCTATCTCAGTCGCAGCTGATAGCCTTCAGCAACCATGCTCCCGCCAGCAGTACCTCATACCGAGATTTCCGCTTTCGCGAGCAAAGCCGACATTCAGGCCACCACAGTTTGGGTCTCGCTTTGACCCGAACGCGACATTCGCGGTGTTGGCCAGTGCATTGTCGGGATCTGGCGCGCTCTATTCGGACGGTCCCGCAAACGGATCCAACCCTGCCGTTTGCCGCCCGGCGCAGATGTGAAAGCTAGGGTATCTCGGAGCCATCAAACGGTAGGAGCCCAAACCCCATCGACAGCAAACGCCTCGCCTTCGCCTGGCCACGGCGGCATGGTTGTCCCAACCGCGGTCAGGGGCTCGGGCGACATCGAGCGAAACTGAAAGCGGGTCCCGGCCGGGATCGTGATGGCAAGGCCCGGCCCCACGGCCACGATCTCTTCGTGCTGATGGGAGCGGCGCCACATTTGCCCGCGGCCCGACACAAAGTACCAAACCTCCTCCACTGTATGATGTGCCACTGCCCTTGAGACCGCATGCGGCGGCAGCGTAAAATGCGCCAGGCTGCCCCGGCTGATGCTGCACAGGACCCGCACCTCGGAACCGTCAGGGGCAGTAGCGTCAGGGAACGTGCCGAGCTGTTTGGTGGCAAAGGACATGGAGCGTGCTCCTGCAGCCGGTGGTGGACGGTTACCATACCCGATCAGGCGATGCGTTGTACGCTTCGATGCCGGTCAGGGAAGAGGCCGGTCAGGGAATAGGATTGCGGGGGCCTTCGGCGACCACCATAAGGATGGCAGAGAGCACGCCCGCCAAGGCCATGCTGCCCAGTAGAAGCATACGCAAAGGGATATGGCGGCTGGCCCAGGACAAGCGAACCGCTTCGCGATGCTGCTGCCGTGCTGTCAGCTGATCGGCTGCTGTCTTGTTGAGCAGAGTATCGACGTCATCGAGCAAGTCGATCATATCCTGGGAGAGGGCTGTTTTCCGCCAATGCTGCCGCTGATTCTTGCTTGTTTTCAGCTTTATGGACTGCGCCCGAAGAAGTGCCTCCGCATGGATCTCTCGGCGGATCACCAGAATGCCCAGGACCATCAGGACAGGCATCAGAGCAAGCAATCCGAACGCGATCCAATCAGCAGCTGTGAAGCTTGCCTGAGGGACGTCCATGGCGGTTCCTCCGCGTAGCTGTCCATAAAACGCTTCCTGAGCACATTTACGTTCGTTAGGACCGGCCCTTTGCTGCTCCTATGGTTAAGGCCCCTTTGACCAGCGTCTCATCTGGAGGCTTTCAGACAAAGCGTTAGAACCAAAACGGTTCAGGCGCGTGTCTCACGCAAGTGTCCCAGGTTGTGGCAGGAGCTCTGATGCGGCTGCTCGGAAACCTTTCTCAAACGCGGTTTTGGATCCGCGGGACCCTGGTGTTTGTGGTCCTTATCGCGATTGTTGTCCTGACGGCGAGCACATCTGTGTATTGGCATTTGCGCGCCAGCCTTCCCGTATTGGAAGGCAGTGTTGCGGTGCGTGAGCTCTCGGCTCCCGTCACGGTGACACGGGATGCTCAAGGGGTGCCAACCCTGAGCGGCCGCTCCCGGGTCGATCTTGCCTGGGTGCTCGGCTTTTTGCACGCGCAAGAGCGCTTCTTCCAGATGGATGGTCAGCGCCGCCTCGCGGCCGGCGAACTCTCCGAGCTGGTCGGAACCGCCACCCTGGACCAAGATCGTCAGCATCGAGTGCACCGCTTCCGAACGCGGGCTGCTGCAGTTCTGGCCGCCATGACGCCGGAGGAGCGCGCGGTGATCGATGCCTATGTCGGCGGGGTCAACCGCGGCTTGCGGGATTTGGACGCCGCTCCCTTCGAATACATGATCTTGCGTTCCACCCCTGCGCCTTGGACAGCCGAGGACACCATACTGGCCGTCTACGCGATCTATTTAGACCTGCAGGAAGACGATGGGGCGACCGAGCGTCAGCGGGCTGATGCCGAGGCGAACCTTGGAAGCCCGCTGGCTGCCTTCCTTTTTCCTGAGGGCACAACGTGGGATGCGCCACTCGATGGGTCGTCCCTGCCGATGCCGGCGATGCCCGACGGCAATGCCAAGACCAAGGCCGGTCTCCCGTTGTTGCTCGAGGAAGGCGGGGAGGAGGCGGTTAGTCGTGGTAGCAACAACTGGACCGTAGGAGGCAGTCTCAGTGCCCGCGGGGCGGCTATCGTGGCCAACGACATGCATCTTAACCTGAGGGTTCCAAACACCTGGTACAGAGCACGCCTCGTGCTAAGCGATGAGAGTGGCAGCACCACTCTCGACATCACAGGTGTCACGCTGCCCGGGGCTCCGAGCATCGTCGCCGGCAGCAATGGCAAGATCGCCTGGGGCTTCACCAACAGCTATATCGATACGGGCGATGTCATCATCCTCGAACCGGTCGCGGCAAACCCCGATCTCTATCGCACGCCCGCGGGCCCGCGGCGCCTTGACCACGTGGAGGAGCACCTGTGTCCGAAGGGCGCAGCATGCGAGATCCTGTCTATCGAGGAGAGCCTCTGGGGGCCTGTCATTGCCGCCGACCGCCAAGGCCGCAAGCTGGCTTATCGCTGGATTGCACACGATCCGGTGGCGGTGAACCTGCGCGGCATGTTGGACCTCGAGCGAGCCGTGACAGCAGGCGCAGCGCTGGATATCGCGCACCGGCTGGGCATTCCGCATCAGAACCTTGTCGTCGGTGATGCCCAAGGCAACATCGGCTGGACCGTGACCTCGGCGATACCGAAACGCTTCGGGTTCGATGGACGACTTCCAATGTCGTGGGCAGATGGGACCAAGGGCTGGAACGGATATCTGGCGCCGGAGGATGTGCCGGTGATCTATAACCCCGAGAACCGGCGCATCTGGACGGCAAACAGCCGAGTAGTCGGTGGCGAGGCCTTGGCGAAGATCGGCTTTGGCGCCTATGCCCATGGATCGCGTGCGCGCCAGATCAGGGACAAGCTACTCGCCAAGGATCTCTTCGACGAACAGGACATGCTGGCCATCCAATTGGATGATCGTGGGGTGTTGCTGGAACGGTGGCAGGCCCTGATGCTTCAACGGCTGCGGGCCAATAATGGAAACTCTCGCTACGCGGCCCTCATCCCAACAGTGGAGAATTGGGGCGGTCGGGCAGTCCCGGACTCTGTTGGCTATCGACTTGTCCGCACCTTCCGGACGGAACTGATCAATGCCGTGTATGCCGCCTATTCCGTGCCGACGCGAACAGGCGAGCCCGCGCCGGCAAGCACACGTGTCACTCAGCCTTTCGTCCCAAAGCAGGCCGACGAGCCGGTGTGGCGACTGTTGACGGAGCGCCCAGCTCATCTTGTGCCGCCCGGATACCGGAATTGGGATACCGTTGTGGACGCTGCAATTGAGAAAATCCTGTCAGCCGTTGGCACACAGGCGCATGGCCGACTCGAAACCTTCACCTGGGGCACCGCCAACCAGACCGAGATCAGGCACCCGCTTGCGCGAGCCATCCCTGGGCTGGCCCTCCTCCTGAACCCGCCCAGTGTCGCGCAGTCGGGGGATCTCTACCAGCCTCGGGTGGCGAGCCCGAGAACCGGAGCATCGGAGCGGTTCGTGGTCGCACCGGGGCGTGAAGGAACAGGAGTCTTTCACATGCCGACAGGTCAGACCGGTCATCCTCTGTCACCCTACTACAATGCCGGCCATGAGGATTGGTTGAGGGGCCGAGCAACCCCATTCCTGCCAGGCGAACCGCAGTGGCGAATTGTATTCGAACCACAATGAGCGCGCCTTTGATCATAAGCGCGAGGTCCGGAATTGGCACTGGGCTGACGTTAGCCTTACTTCCGTAGTGCAGGGGTAAGCGGACCTTTACACGGCAGCGCTTAAAGGCGGTCTTTGACCCATTCCGGACTATTCGCTGAATAGGGATATGCTGGAATAGCGTGGAATGCTAGTGGTCGAAATCTGACACTTGGTTCCCGCGATGATCGGCCGGCTCTGCGCCATAATCGGGCACCGCGACCCTCAAAACAACGCGCCCGCCAACGCTGTCGTTGGAACCTCCTCTTCCGAGGCGATTACCCCTTCGATTCGACGAGGATCACCAGGGACTCCGGCACCACGCCATCGAAGGCCATCGCGTCACTGGCCGCCTTGCTTTGCATCGCCGTTTTCAAGGCATCCAAGTCCGGCACGTCCATCATCACAGCCACCCGAGCCGGATTTTGTGGATCTACGAACGTTCGGATGTTGGTCACTCCGAGCGCACCGAAAAACTCTTTGCGCTTCGGTGAGGTGAGCCAGTGCTCCGTGCCCTTTGTGATGTTGTGATGGCCAATAATCGTTGGCATAGCATCCTCCCTGCGACGACGCCGACGGCCGGATCAAGAGCCGAGGCTACGATGCCCTGTTCATGCTGCGCTGTAAACCACCGCGGTCAGGCGCGGGCCGGGCGGTTCAGGGTCGTCGCCAGGGTCGTCGTGTGGGAAAAGCCAGCCGACTGCCGAAGGACCCTTTCCCAAGCAAGATCGGGAGCAGCAGCTCGGGTCGGGGGATAACCGCTAATGGGATGGACCGGCCGTGCTTACCGGCGCACCCTTCATCAGGGGCGCCCAGCACGAGGATTTGAGCCATGCCCAAAGCTCCGCTTCAGCAAGTTGCCACCCTTGGCATCGACATCGG
>NZ_JBVVAK010000239.1:0-8941 GCF_055792825.1 Microvirga sp. GN3 | reverse complement strand
ACCGGGCAGCCGGCAGGAACAGACCCATGGCATCAGGCGTTACTCAGCAGCCCTTTTGATGCTCATGACTGTCTCATCGACATGAACCCGGCTCTGCGCCGGGTTCGTTTTGACTTGGGCTGACATCAGGGAGCACATTACTCGTTTTCCGTCGTGCACTGACGCATAAAGAGCAGGGCACACGTGCTTATCATTGAGGTGTTTCAGGCGACATGGGAGCGGTACCGGCTGGAGTACCTGTTCCGGGTGTGTCCTGAGCAGGTGGCGTGGCAAGTTGCTGCCTTGCCCCGGCCAGCTGGCTCTGAGCATCAGCGAGTTCCTGACGAGTGGTCTGAAGCCGCCCCTCGAGTTCTGCAACCTCTCGGTTGCGCGCGGCTAGGTCATCCGTTGCCCTTGCCAGCTGGGCCTGAAGATCAGTCCGTTGCTGAATTGCTTGGTTCTGGATGTCTGCCTGCTCCCTTGTCAGGCGCTCCCGCTCCGAGCGGAGGTTAGCAAGATCGGTCTGAGTGGACGCTTCTGCCTCACGCGCCTGCTGGACGCGTTGCTCGACATCGGCGAGCTCTGATCTCCTTTCCGACAGCTCCTGGGTGGCTTGGGTTACCGTCTCGCGAACTGCTGCTTCCTGCCGTCGAGCCTCCTCCAACCGGCGGCTTACATCGGTCATTTCCTGCGTGCGTGTCGCGAGCGTCTGCTCGCTTGTGGCAATCTCCTCCTTCACAGATGCCAGCCGTTGCTCCGCCGGCTGTAGCTGGTTCTGGATCTCCGGCAGGCGCTGCGACAGTGCCGTGACGCTGCGGTCCAGCTCAGCGGCTCGCTGCTCATTGGCTTGCAGGGCTTGTCGAGCAGTGGAGGTCTGGGTCTGAACCTCGGTTCGAGCTTGGGTGAGCTGCGTCAGTTGCTGCTGCTGCGCCTGCAGGTCCTGCAGAGTGGCGGTGAGCTGCGCTTGGGCCTGCTCGCGCGCTTGCGTGACTTGGGCCAGCTGTTGCTGGGTTGTCTGGAGCGACTGCTGCAGGGTATCGAGCTGAGTCTGAAGCTGGTCACGGGATTGGGCTGCCTGCGTGAGTTGTTGCTGAGATGTCTGTGCCGTCTGCTGTAGGGTTGCAACTTGTGCCTGGGTCTGCTCTCGAGCCTGCGTGACCTGGGCTAGCTGCTGCTCCGCACCAGCTACCCTGGCCTGCAAGTCCGCCAGAGCTCCTCCGGTGCGCTGCTGCTCGTCGAGCTGCCGTCGCAGAGTGGCATTAGCCTGCTGAAGGCGGGTTATTTCCGTTTGGGCTTCCTGCTGCTGGTCGAAGGAGGAGAGCCCAACGCCAAGGGCTAGAAGCCAGCCCAGGATGGCAGCTCCAGCCAATGCCAAAGTTACGGGCCGCTTTAACTCGGAGCGGTAATCGATGGACATTATGATCCTCCTGCGCGTGGGCTGCTCGTTCTAACGCAGGACCGTCACCAGCGTTGCCGGTGTCCGTAGGCCAGTTGCCTCCTTCTATGCGACCTGACCATGGCCGCTCCTCAGACAAAGAGTTGCACGGAACGCCCGGATGCGTCGTGGATTATCAATCTCGCTGCCGCAACAGGTCAGGACAGGAGATTGGGAATGGCTGAGAAGGATCTAAAGGCCCTCTTCTTGCACCAGCTCAAAGATACCTACTTCGCCGAGAATGCCATTCTCAAAGCCCTGCCGCAAATGGCAGAAGCTGCGCAGGCTGAGGAGCTCGAGGGCGCCTTCGCTGTCCACCTGAAGGAAACAGAGGGACAGGTGAAGCGCTTGGAGCAGGTATTCCAGCTGTTGGGCGAGAAGCCTGCGGGTGTTGAGTGCAAGGCCATTCAGGGCATCATCGAGGAAGGGCAGGAGATCCTGCAGCAGTTCAGCGGTGGCGAGGCTCTGGATGCCGGGCTGATTGCCGCGGCCCAGGCGGTGGAGCATTACGAGATCACCCGCTACGGCACGTTGCTCGCATGGGCCAAGCAGCTGCGTCTCTCTGAGGCTGAGGGGCTCATCCAGGAGACCCTGATCGAGAAAGAGAACACCGATCAGATCCTTTCGGAGTTGGCCGAGGATGCCATCAATCCTGCCGCCGCTTAGGAGGCGCAGCTGACGGGCGAATGGCAACAACGCTGCCCCAGTCCTACTTCGCGCGATGCGGTAACGGTCGCCCGCGAGCTGAGGCGGCCTTTACTCCGTTAAGTTGACGATGCCGTCCTGACGGCCAAACTAACGGAGGTGCGGTTGGTCTGGTATAATCCGCAGCGGGAGCCCACCGCGCCCACAAAGCGAGCGGCTGCTGGACGGAAACCGCGATGGACACGCTGACCTCGGAGTTTGTGCGGGCCTGCAGCCTTGACGAACTGAAGGCCAAGGGCCGCGTTGTTGTGCATGGTCGGCATCCGCCGATCCTGCTCGTCTACGATCAAGGACGCGTCTTCGCGCTCGACAACCGATGCCCGCATATGGGCTTCCCGCTGGAGCGAGGCAGCGTCGCGGACGGCATTCTGACCTGTCACTGGCACCATGCCCGGTTCGATCTGGCAAGCGGCTGCACTTTCGATCTCTGGGCCGACGACGTGCCGACTTGCCCGGTTGAGATCCGCGAGCCCGGTGAGGTATGGGTGAGACCTGTCTTCGGCCATGCCGACCCCGTGGGCCATTGGCGTCGGCGCCTGCAGGAAGGCTTGGCCCACAATCTCGACCTCGTCATTGCCAAGGCTGTGCGGGGTCAACTCGCGGCCGGTGTGCCAGCTTCCGAGATCATCCGGCAGGTCGCGCTCTTCGGGCTCCAGAACCGGGACGGCTGGGGCGTCGGCCTGACCATCCTCACGGCGTTTGGCAACCTGCTGCCGGTGTTGCCGGAGGAGGAAACCTACCTCGCCCTGTTTCATGGCGCCCGCCGTGTCGCCGCAGACTGTGAGGGCCAGCCGCCACGGCGCGAACGCGTGCCCCTCACCAGCCAGCCCGATTTGGCCGTGCTCAAGCGCTGGCTGCGGCATTGGACGAAGGTGCGGCACAGGGAGGCGGCGGAGCGCACCCTGCTCACGGCGATTGCCACCGGGGCTTCGCCTGCGGCTCTGGCTGATCTTCTGGTCTCGGCCGCGGCGGATCGCGTCTATGCCGATGGCGGACACTTGCTCGATTTCATCAACAAGGCTTTCGAATGCCTCGACCTGATCGGCTGGGAGCACGCGTCGGCGGTCCTGCCGAGCGCGGTTGGTCAGCTGGTGTCGGCGCAGGGAGCCGAGGAAGCGACGGCATGGCGCCATCCGGTCGATCTTATTGCTCTCTGCGAGGCAGCAGCTCAGGAGCTTCAGGGTCTGTCTGCGGGCGTGGCCAACGGGGAGCTCTGGTCAGAGCATGTCGTCTTGGCCGAGGCCCTCCTTGGCGACGATCCCAATGAGATCCTGGAGGCTCTCACGGCCGCCGTCCGCGCTGGCGCCTCGCCTGTGGATCTGTCACGCTCCCTGGCCTATGCGGCGGCGCGCCGGGTGGTGCAGTTCGGGACCGCCAACGAGCACTCCGACTGGGAGACGGCCCATCACGTCTTCAGCTACAGCAATGCCGTTCACCAGACCCTGAAGCGGATCGCGACAAGCGGCACCCTGCCGAACGATGCGGCCGAGGCGAGCCGGGGCATTGTCCATGGTGCCATGGCGGTCTATCTGTCGCGCTATCTGAATGTGCCGCCCGCGCGGGTGCCAGACGAAGGCGATCCTCGACTGGATGGCCTCCCCCAATCCTCTCAAAGCATCCGCATGGCCTTGCTCGATGCTTTCGACCGGCAGCGGCAGGTGGATGCCGCGGGCTGCCTCGTGGCGCAGCATCTATCATTGGGGCACCCGCCCGATGACCTGATCACGGCGCTGGCGCACGCACTGCTCCGGGAGGATGCGGGGTTTCATGCCTGCCAGATGTTGGAAGCCGGGGTGCGTCAGTTCGGGGAATGGGCCGATTCCCGCCAGGGCGGGCACATCCTGATGGGGGTCGGCCGCTACCTGGCGGCGCATTCGCCGAGCGAACGGGCTGCCTTTCAGACGGCCGACATTGCGCGGCGGCTCCTGCACGGAAGCGAACTGCATCAGATGGCTTAGATGATCCGTGACGCGGGTGCGAACCTGAACCTTGGAACTAAACCTGCACCCAACGAAGTGACAGGGGCGAGCAATTTTCGGTGATAAGAATTTTGACAAGAAGCCCGTAACCGGAGCTCTGGCAGGATCCTCTCACGAGAGGATCTCATGCGGATCAATCACCAGCTGGCTCGGTTGTGGCTTGATGCCCTGGCAACGGAGCTTGGGGCCTTGGCCGGTACGATTGACACCTACACCGACAACGTGAACTGCGATCTTGTCTGGCTAGATGAGAACAGCTTCCGTCTGAACGATATCGGGTTAGAGCAGATGAGGCTCCAAAGTCCATTCCTGTTAAGGAGGATCGGGCGCTGCAATGATCCCAAAGAGACAATTGATCATCGATTCCGGCGCTTTGGGCATGGGCAACCGATCATATTTTGCGCCACGCCATCCCCATCGTCCTCAAAGGCGGAAGCCTGGATCACGTAGCCTTCCGCTTCCACCCAGGCGATCATGAACGAGGGTGTCAGCGGGGAGCCGGAGCGGTCGACCATTGCCACACGGTCCTTGTGCAGGGTGAAAGCGATCTTTCTGAGCCGCGGCAGATCCACCACGACGCTGTTCTTGGGATAGCGCGGAATGAAATCGACCGGCTCACGCAGATACGCCGTGTCGCCATCGGTCCAGTCGAATTTCGCGTTGTTCAGCAGTTGTCGCATCAGGGCAAAGCGCTCCGGTGTCATGCCGCCTGCTCCATCTGGTCGATGTTGCACTGGTAGACAGTGAAGGTGACCGCGACGATCCACGGGTTCTTCGCCCACGCCTCAGGACTGTTGACGGAATCCCATAATTTCGCGCAGCATCGCTCTGGATGGCGTCGGCCGGGTTCTTCGATACCAACTGCGGTCAGGCTATGCGGTCGAGCCTAGGGCACATACCAGAGCGGCGGGTCGGCAATCTCAAAGTCGACCCCTTCGGCCTCGGCATTGGCCCCGTTGATGTCCTGCAGTTGCCTCACCTTCACATCAGACACGATCAGCGTCAAGCGCGAGACCCAGCGGGGCATGTGGATAGAGGGGCGCGGCTTCTCGCTGTCAGATCAGCGACGTTCCCACTGGGCATGATGCCGCCGATCACGCGCCTGATTGGGCCAGAAGCGCGCCGCATTTTCTCCACTCGAGAAAGGCAATCGCTCCTGCAACGACGTTTGGTTAATTTCTGGTCTTCACACCATGCTGAGGCCGCCTCACCAGAAGTAGGAGATGCTGTAAGCAATAAAGCCGCCTACAACGACAACAGCTGCTGTCTTCCAATGCTTCTGGATGTGTTCATGAAGTGTCATTTTGTCTCCTTTAAGTCGGTCTTCGTTTCTTGTCATTTTCCGCGAGTTTATCCATGCTAACTACGCTTGTCAGCTGTGTCGCAATGCTTGACCGAGGACAGAAAAATTCTAAAGCAGCTCACATTCGCTCATGCGGCGAGACGCTCGATCTGCTCAGCTAGCGACAGTTGCCGATTGCCGGAGTATGCCGCTTGTCCCTTCTACGTCACTTGAACCAAATTTGCGGAACACTGCGATTTTGACTTAGGCCGCGTATGGGAAGCAGATAGCAGGATAAGCCCGATGATCTCTATTCGACCAGCGCGCCTCAGCGACAAGGACACCCTGTTCGCAATCTGGCTTCGGGCGGTCCGGGCGACGCACCTCTTCCTGAGCGAAGCTGACATCGATTTCTACTCTGGGCTCGTCCGCACCGAGTACCTGCCCCAGGCGATCCTCTGGGTCGCAGTCGATGATGCAGACCAGCCTCTCGGCTTTATGGGCATGACAGAGGACAAGATCGATGCGCTGTTCGTCGCGCCGGAGCAGCATGGCAAAGGATTGGGGCGCGCTCTCGTCGCGTATGCGCGCCGGATGGCGCCGAAACTGTCCGTTGACGTCAACGAGCAGAATGAGGCTGCCCGGTCATTTTACAGGCGCATGGGATTCCGGGAGGTAGGTCGATCCGAGCGGGATGATCATGGCCGTGCATTTCCCATCGTTCACTTGATCCTGGAAGGCTAGGCTCAGGCCCTTGCCCGGGCTGCCAACGTCCTGCGCCACTCCATGGCAGCCGCTTGTCTGCGCCACCTCATCACCGGCACCAGGATCGTCACGAGGAACACCAAGACTGCTGATCCGATCCAGGGGAGCAGCTCGGGTGATGTGATGAGAGGTTGCAGCTCCAACAGACTATTGGTTGCTGGTTGAAGCATCTCGAGCAGATTGATCATCGTGGCCTTGATTCTGTCTGCGTTCTTGGGCGGTTTCGCACCTATTTGTCTCCAGAGCAGCCTAAGGCGGTAAATCTGCACCCATCGCTGCTTTGGAAGATGATGCTTATCCACCCCTGCACGCGTGCTCGCCCCATCGGCGACGATGCGAGCGGTATGGTTAACGACGGATTAAGGACGCCTCTCCCTGTTCGATCGGATCATCATCCTCAACAACATCCATGCTCATGCCCTGTTCTCACATCTGAGCAGCGTGAGGTTTAGGTTCGGAAGTGGTTCAGGAACACCCTTGGTTCCACGTGGCCAGAGCTATTTCCGCCCGCGAACTGGATTCGCCTCTGGCTTACCTTCCGGATCAATTCAGCGTCCCGGAAATTCCAGACGGCTGATCGTCTGCTCCACGAACGCTCATGCTGCCATGCGGCGCAGACGTCCAAGAGGAGGCGCGGTGTGGAAGGCGCCTTATGGAACCTGCCGCTGCGACAGCCATTCCACGACATCAGTGGCACTTCGATCCGGCGGGAACACAGGATAGAAGACGTGACGCACGGTGCCATTCTCGATCACAAGCGTCAGGCGTTTCAGGAGCGTCATCCCGCCGGTCTCGAAGGTCGGCAGGCGCATGGCGTTTGTCAGCTCCAGGCTGTCGTCCGAGAGCAGTGGGACTGGGAGGTGCAGCCTCTCCGCTGCCTCGCGCTGATAGGCGGTGTCTTGGGTTGAGAGACCAAACAGGTGATCGACCCCAAGGGCCTTACAAGATGAGAGCGACCCTTGCGGGGGAGAGCTGGTACATGTTGATAGCGCATTTCGAACTAAATATCATTCAACACAGGATATCTTTGCAGGCCTGATGCCGCCACCAACCAGACGAAATGGTCGCGGACCTGTCATCCGAAGGCGTTAACAATCTTGTGTTGGGGACGGTCTGCCGCGGACTGCTACGTTTGTCGTGCGGAACTGAAAACGGCCCCTGAGGCTTAACGGCAGTGGTTCGATGGGCCGGGGGCACATGGCAGAGGATGAAGTTGAGGCTGTTGCGGCCGAGCTTGCAAGAGCAGGCGGCCTGTCCTGGCATGCGGGCAAGGAGCAGGGTCCTCTGAAACTCGTCATGAACCGGTATCGCGACCGAGCCCGTCTGGCCATTGCTGCCCTCGAACGCGTTCACGCCGGCAAGCAAAACATCGCCCCTGCGCCAGATGCCGGTGAACCACTCGACACGGGTGCAATCGTCAGCTCTGAGGGTCCTTTGGCTGATAGCCTCGCAGCTGGAAGTCTCGTCCTGTACCGTCCTCCTGGAGACCGGAGAACCTACCCGTGCCGGGTTGAGAGCGTGGAAGGAAGCCGGGCCTACCTCATCCCCCGAGCTTCCAACCTGTACTGGCTGGGTGGAACTCGACAATGTCTCACAGTCGGTAGTCCAATAAGGCGGGCTAAAACGTGGCAACCATCATTAAAGGCAAGGCGATGTCGACTGAGGGTCTTGGCACCGGCCTATCATCAGCTCCTTGCTGGCACGAGGCCACAACGGCCCTCCTGGTTCCAGCCCGCTACTACTTCAACCTCACGGATGGCGATAACAGGATCCGTGATGAAGAAGGCATCGTGGCGTCCAGCATCCAGGCGGCGGTGGTCTCCGCCCTGGAAGCCGTCGAGGAGCTTCGTGCCCAGGAGCCCGCAGGTTCCGATGAGTGGCGGGGATGGCGTCTGGAGATTGTTGATGGCTCCGGCCGAGCGGTGCAGGTGATCCCGTTGGACGCTCTCTCGGCTCATTGAGCAAATCCGGGACGAACCGCCATAGTGGCTGCGCTTGGTTATGTGACAGCTATGAGTCCCTGTTCTTTGCCCTCCCCGTCCCCTGCCCTCGGCATCAAGGTCACACGGCCCGGATCAACGGAGATCAGCCCGGACCAGCGCTGCTCGACCGGACGAGGATCGCCCTGAGGCTGCCGGATCCCACACGGTCCGGAAAGAACGGGAGTCGCCGTGGGGTGAGCCTGCTCTTTCAGTCATCAGGATGTTGCCGAGATACCAATCCCTGTGAATTCCGTGGAGAACGGGGACAAGCGGGAGAATGGTCACCGACCGTTGCTCACAAAGGCCCAGAACTCGGACTTGTCTCTATTGAATTAACCAAACCTAAGCAGGTCCGGAGGCGCAGGAGCACGCTGATGCGCCATGACTTCCCCTGCACGGCCGCGAGGTGATCCTGGACCTCTCTGGCCGCCCGATGCCGAGAGGAGAAGCCCGTGAGCCCGTCGTCCCAATGGACCTTGTTCCTCGCCCGCCCCGGCCGTGACCGGCAGCACGTCGTCCGGGATCCGCACGGCGAGCCCCGTCTCATCTTTGATGAAGATGATGGCACGCGGATCAACGATCGCCTCGCCCGGTTCCTTGTCGAGAGTCTGAATGCGGACCTTAATCCGGACGACCCGGATCCGGACGAGGGCTGGTTCCTGGATAGTCTGAGCGACGGCGACGAGCAGGATCCGGCCCTTCTCATTTGCGATCCGGATTTTGAGATGAGGCTCGAGGTCCTCGAGACGGGGAACCTCGAACAGGATCAGGCGCTGGGACGACGAGTTGCGGCGCTCATCAACACCTATTTCCT